>JBHHXV010000005.1:0-27297 GCA_046757225.1 bacterium | reverse complement strand
TTAACAAGAGCGATCTCTCCCCCCGCATAACCAGCCGGGAAAAAGAGAAATTACCTCAGGCGGGGGCGGTTAAGGAGGTGCTATCGATTTCCGCTACCAGCGGCGAGGGGCTGGAAACCCTCAAAAAATCTATTATAAACCTGTTTTCCCGGAATTGCGCCGAAACCTTCAAAGAAGGTTCGGAAAACATTCTTATAAGTAATCTCCGGCATCAAGCGGCCTTGACAAAGGCTCTGGAAGCGGTGGAAAGAATTTTCAGCAACCGGCTTATCCCTGATGCCGGTCTTATGGCCCTGGAGCTGCGGGAAGCCCTGGAAGCGGTGGGGGAAGTCACCGGCGAGACCGTTTCCGAGGATGTCCTGAACCATATATTCTCTAATTTCTGCATAGGAAAGTAATGCTTCAACAGATGAAAATAGTCGGCAAAGTAAAAGGGCGCTATATTCTGTTCATTGCGATTGGTTCTTGGCTGTTGGCTGGTTGTTGCGGCCCTATCTACAGCTATACCTTACACAAAATGCTGGAGGGGGAGAAAAACTATAGTTTCCAGGCTGATCCCGGTTTTGGCAAAAAGAAATTACGGATCGGGGTGATCCCTTTTGTTTCCGGGCCCAGGAGCGAAAGGGTCTCTTCGGGTAAGGACCATCTTCTGTTTGCCCGGGAATTTGCCCGCAAAATTAAGACCTTCCAGTTTCTCCCCTTAAAGACCGTCAATGGGTATTCCCCTGAGGAAACCCTCCAATACCTGAAAAAGAACGGCCTGAGTGAATTCCTGAAATGGATTGAGTATAAACATCCTCTTAATGCTATTTTATATGCCCGTGTCACTGAGGAAAAAAGCGGGTTCGCTCCGGGGCGGGGGCTGGCGCTGCAAAACCGGGTCGATCTGTATATTATGGACAGCCACGGTAAGATCCTGTTTGAAGCCACCCAGACCCGGTACGATATCTTTGACAGCGTCTTGAGAAATATGGCCGGACGATTCGCCGGAACCATGAAAGAGCTGACAGTTAAAAAACCGGATGAACAATAAACTCAGGAAAATTGCGGCGGTTTTACTGGTGCTCTCGGGATTGAGCGGTTGTGTCGGCGCCAGAGCGGGCAAAGCGGTTTTCGCCCAAAAGTCGGCCCGGTTACTGGGAATAGCCGGAGCAAGTATAGCGGCTTTTACGGTGGTCTGGCCCTATATTATTCATCCGCTGTTGTTTGAGGGAGAAAAGTCATTTAAAGAAACCTCTGAACCCGGCTATGATTTCCGCCGGATAAAAAGGGTAGCGATCCTGACCCCCTTTTACGAGATAAAGCGGTTTGATTTCGCGGAGGCCCAAGGAAACGTGGAAATCGTGCGGAGGGCCTTGTCATCTTCGGTGAAAACGGAGTTCTTTTTGATTCATCTGCCTGAAGGAATGCGCTACCAGGAGGTGGAAAAGGATCTACAAGAGAAAGACCTGAGGTTTCTGCTCGATAAGCTGAAGGTGCCCAAACAGGCTGACGCGATTATTCTGGGCAGTATGGATGAAGAAGACACTTATATGGTTAATTTCAGGGGATACGGTTTCAGCTTGACCTTAAAATTGAGGATGTTTGACCGGACGGGAAAGATAATCTGGGAAGCGGAGAACACCCGGCGGGGCGGCTTGCACGAAGTGGGAGGCAGCGTGGCGGCCCGGCTGGGGGAAAGTTATGCTAAAACACTTGAAAGAAAACAGTAAATTGAGAAAAGCTGGATGGTTAATCCTTCTGGTTGCTGGTTTGTTGATCCAGGCGGGCTGTTGCTGGAACTGGGTGGCTTGGGGGAGTGGCGTCCAGAAACTGTCATCCCATAAATATGCTGACTTGAAGATACGAAGCATCGGTATCTTTCCCTATTTCACCAGGTACACTGAAGGGGGAGTGTCAGCAAGCGACCTTTGGGAGCCGGAATTGAAGAAGGTTCTCAATATAAAGACAACCATACTGACCGTTCCCGCCGGCTTGACCCAGAAAGAGTTTTTAAAAAAGCTGGGAACCTTGTCCCCAAAGGAGCTGACCGATTATCTGGGAGAAGATGCCTTGCCGGAAACAGTTCTCTGTGGCGAGATCATCGAGTCGCATTACCGGCTGGCTCCCAGGCGGGGATGGTACAAAACCTATAAGATGAAGGTAGTTTTATACGATCTCGACAAACAAAAGCTCTGGGATGGTTCCGTTACCATCGACGGCTATCTGGAAAACGAGAAAACCAGGGCGGTGCATCTTTTGGCCAAGGCTTTAGCCGCTGCTTTAAAGGAATAAGAAGGTATCGGCCTTTATCATAATTCAAGCTATGAAAACGATAACAGCAATTCTTTCCGTCTGTATACTTCTAATTATTCCCGGCCGGGGAGCGGCTTGTGTAGGCCGCAAGGTTTATCTGGGATACGGGGAACGGATGGATCAGGAAATTATCAGTCAGGTGGTAGCCACCTTTATCAGCGAACGAACCGGCTCGGCAGTGGTTTTAAGGGAATTCTCCTCCTACCCCGAGATGATGGAGGCCTTGTACAGGGGAGAGATTTCCCTGGCAGTCGGATATCTTTCTTATCAGCGAAACGGCTTCTCCCCTTCCCTTAAACCGGATCGGCTGTCGGTCTTCCGGGATTTGAAACAAAGATTTATGTCCGATAGCCAGGTGGTGTTGCTTCCCTCCCTGGGCGATCGTCTGCCCACCGATAATCGGCTGTTAGCCAGAACCGATATTCCCGTGCTGCTGCTTCGGAAAAAAACCGCCATCCGCTTTCCCGTCCTGCCCCGCTTATTAAAGAAGCTTTCTTACCGCTTTGATCATACCTCGTTAAGGCGTTTAAAAGAACTGGCCGGACAGACCTCCTTAACCAGAATGGCCTGGGAATACCTGAACAGGGAAGAGTTGATATAACTCATGTTACGCAGGATATAATTTGAGAAAAAAAAGTTATTGGCTGGTTCCGATTGCTTTGGTTTTTCTCTGGGGATGCGGGCTGGGAATTGGCGGAGACATCGACCTGGTCAGCGACCCGGTCGGTTACCAGTGGGGCCGCTGGTTTTCTTCTTCCCCTCGTGGAACCTCGGAATCGGTTTCCTTTTCCGGTAAACTGGTATACAGGAATTTACCGGTTTCCTTTGCCCAGGTTTCTTTTTATGATGCCCGGCGGGTATACAAAGAGTTTAAGAAGCCTGATTTCTCCGCGGAAACCGACCTGCGGGGGGATTTTCAGCTAGAGCTGCCCAGGGGCGCCGGTTTTTATATTACCGCTCATCAAAAGTCTCCCCACTCCAAGATCGAGCTGTTCGCCTTTCAGGGAGACGGCCCGGTAATTATTGAGGAAAATCAGGGCAATCCTCTTACTCTCATCGCCACCGCGGTTAACAGACCGGAAACGGAAATGAAGACCGGTTCCCGGCCGGGGATCTACGGACGGGCATTATACCGGGGAAAACCGCTGCAAGGGGTAAGGGTCTATCTTTATGAAGACTCCCTCAACGCTTTCAAGAAATATTATCTGGCAGTCACCAAACCGACCGGCACGGACGGCTCTTTTTACCTGACCCTCGATCCCGGCGACTATTTTCTGGTGGCCCGAAAAAGGGTCAGCAGCGACCGGGCCGGGCCGCTCCTGCCCGGGGATTATTACGGCTTTTATCATAAAAACCCCCTCTCCTCTTTCCCGGACCGGGTTCAGACTTTAGACATCAACCTGGTCAAAATACCTGATTATTTTTCCAGACTCTCCCAGAAAAGTGATTATGGAAAGAAAGTAGCCAGAGAGCGCCGAACCATCTATCCCTTCGCAGAACCCGACAGCCTAGAGGAAAACGAGATAAAGGCCGGGCTGGAGGGAGCGGTTTTTTCTTCCCCGGGCAAGCCCGCTCCTGCTCGGGGATCGATCTTCTTATATAATACCGCTCAGGAAAAGGAAACGCCATTAGCGGAAGCCGAGATAAAAAGGGGCGGTTTGTTTTCCTTCAGCGGGTTGTTACCGGGGGTTTATTATCTTTCCCTCAAGGTGGGTAATGAGCGTCAGCCCCTTTTTCTCAAAAGTGGAAGCAGATCTCTTCTAGTAAAATATGGGCACCAGAATTTTTACAGGCTGTATCTGCGTCCTTAGCCTTTGGCTGGGGGCTTGTTCGCGTTCTTTCCAGCCGGCTGTCCGGGTAGTAGGGGCAAGTGATTACCGCTCCCCTGACCTGATCGGAACCAGGCTGGTAAAATCAACAATCTGGGAGGGGGAGCGTTTAATCGATCATAATATCTTTATTCCCCGGGAGTACTCTTTGACCATCGCTCCCGGCAGCCGGTTGACCTTTTTATTAAAAAAACGCCGCCGGCTGGATACCCCTTTTATCGCCCACCGGGTTCAGATAATGGTGGCGGGTCAGCTTTGGATAAAAGGGGAAAAAGACCGGCCGGTTATTATGAGGTCTATGGAAAAGGAGAAATGGCAGGGAATAATCTTGCTGCCCGGCGGGGAGGCCCATATCCGACAGGCTGCGTTAAAGAACGTGGTGGCGGGAATAACCAGTTTTTCCGGGAAATACCGGCTGAGCGACACGGTAATCGAGGATTTTGAATACGGCATTTACGCTCACCGTTCTCAAGGGGAGTGGTCAAATCTTCGGCTGGAACGGGGCACTTACGGGGTTTACACGGACGCCACCGACCAGCTGAAACCGGTCTGTCATCAGGTGAAATACCCGTTCCGCTTCTATCGGGCCAAGGAAAGCGATTTTCCGGAAATATCCCGGCCAGCTTCCCGGCGAGCTCCGGAATGGAAGCGGAAACTGATTGGCCGGATAGACGTAAACCATAATGAAACCTGGGAAGGGGATATTCTGGTCAGCCGGACAATCAGGGTCAATAAGGGAGCCACCTTAACCCTCAAACCGGGAACCAGGATCTTTTTCCAATATTTCGATTCCAATGGGGACGGAGTGGGAGAAGGGGGAATCCTGGTCAGCGGCCGGATCGTAGCGAAGGGAAACCGGGGCAGGAAGATCATCCTGCGTTCCTGGAAACCGGAACACCGGTGGGCGGGAATCAGTATCATAGACAGCGACTCCCAAACCAACCTCTTTGAAGGGGTGGAAATCCGGGATGCGGTAAGGGGTATTCACGGCCATTTCGCGGACGTGTCGGTCAGGAAATCGATGTTTGAAAATAATGTCAGCGACCTGGAGTTTCAGGATTCCCGCTATGATATTTCCGGTTCGACTTTTAAGAATTCCCTTACCGGTATCCGTTTCCGGGATTCTCAACTGAATTTCCATGATAATCTGATCGTAGCCGGGGTCAACGGCATCGAGGGATATAAATCCGGGATCACCATCAAGAATTGCCGAATTGCCGGAAAAGCCAATTTTGCTTTAAAGGCCCGTAAATCCAAGGTGAGCGTGAGCGGCAGCCTTTGGGAAAATAACCGGAAGGGGATCATGCTTTATCAATCCGAGGGCGTCCTGGCGGGCAACCGGCTGCTGAACCAGCGGGAGAACGGGGTCTATGTCAGCACCAGCCGGGTTTCGCTCAGCAGCAACCTGATAAGGGAAAACGGTTTTGACGGACTGACCTTGAAAGAATCACGGGTAACCCTGACGAACAACCAGGTTCTGGATAATCAACATGACGGAATGGCCTTAAACCAGGCGGTTCTGGAAACCCTTAATAACCGCTTCCGGGGAAACCGCCATAAGGATATAAATATTCAGACTCCCCAAGTACCAAGAATCGACCGATGAGAAAAAAAATCCTGCTGTTCGTGTTGTTGATGCTTATCGGAAACCGGGCCTGGGCAGAGCAAACACCGTGGACGGTCATCAATAAGAAAACAGTTGTCCGGGGCGAATGGGTGATCCGGTGGCCGGTGGTGGTAAATGAATCGGGAAAACTGGCAATAAAGGCCGGTTCCCGAATCAGGTTTGAACTCTCGCCCGACCCCAAAGGCAGAGACGTAGCCGGAATTACCATACACGGGATTCTTGAGATACAGGGAACCGAAGACCAACCGGTAACCTTGGCCATGGATAAACCTTTTCCGGAATTCGCCGCCATTAAGATCGAATCCGAAAGCCAGTCCAAAATACTGTTCGCCCGATTTACGGCGGTAAATTTCGGTTTACATATCCATTTTTCACCGGTGCTGGTCGAGTCCTGCCGGTTTGAAAAAAATCAGGCGGCGGTCAAGCTGCGCTCCGGCCGGGTAATTCTGCAGGACAACCTGTTTACCGGCAATCATACGGCGATCCGGTTCTGGTACGGCGACCCGGTAATCGTGGGCAATCGGTTTATCGATAACCAGACCGGAATCTTTGTCCGGGGAGGGGTCAAGAAGCCGATTATCGCCGGCAACAGCTTCAACAACCGAAAATACGACATAAAATTGTCCGAAAGCCAGAATCATGACCTGAAGGCAATCAATAACCGCTGGCGAAGCAATGATTCTGATATAATAAGAAATTATATCTATGACAGACGAAAAAGCGATTATCTTGGTCTGGTAGAAATTAAACCTGTGATTAATGAATAAAAAGAGTTTCCTGATACATCTCGGGGCGGCCCTGATCCTGGTTTTTTCGGACGGTTGCGACCGTTCCCCCTCGTCTTCCCCAAAACATTACCGGCCGATTTATCCCCTGATATTTGATTATAAAAACGTTATGATCAGGATTCCCGGAGGGGAGTTTACCATGGGAAGTAAAGCGGCGGAAGAAGTCAAAGAGGTGGGTGGGGGAGCCCGGGAGGTCGATTTCATTAACGAAGCCCCGGTTCATAAGGTAAAGGTAAAACCTTTCTACCTGGATAAATACGAGGTGACGGTCAACAGTTACCGTCAGTTTCTCCTGGCTACCGGATATAAGCCGCCCAAGGGATGGGAGAAGATCAACCTGGCGTCCTGGGCCAATTACCCGGTTGTCCGGGTTACCTGGGAAGCCGCCGCCGCATATGCCAAATGGGCGGGTAAGCGGCTGCCCACCGAGGTGGAATGGGAGCTGGCCGCCCGGGGAGTCAAAGGATACCGCTGGCCCTGGGGAAACGAATATGACCGGGAGAAAGCCTTTTACCCTTCCACCGGCCTGTTCCCGGTAGGGGCCAACCCTGAAGATATCTCTCCTTATGGCGTTATGGGGATGGCCGGAAACGTGGCCGAATGGACAGCGGATGTTTATAAGGTGTATCCGGGGAATTTTCTGGAAATACCGGAAAACGACCGGGTGGTCCGGGGGGGCTGGTTCGGAGCCAAAACCCCGGAAGAAGACGCCTACCGGTCCAGGGGAGTTCACCGCAGCCATGAACCTCCAGGGTTTTCGAGTATGTCCGTCGGTTTCCGCTGCGCCATGGATGTCGATAAATACCAACCGCCCGAAAGGATCAAGCCCGACCTGGATAATATGGTATTTATCCCGGCCGGAGAAACCATCATCGGAACCGACCCGGCCAAAGCGGAAAAATTCCCTGAATCATTCGGTTTCAAAAAGGCTCAATATGAAAATGAAACCCCTCTCCACCAGGTGTCCTTGAAAGGGTTTTATATAGACCGGTACGAGGTTACCATCGGGCAATACAAGGATTTCTTAAATAATACCGGTTATTTCCGGACTCCCAAGCACTGGTCGGAAATCACCTCCGCCGGTTTTATGAATAATTACCCGGTGGCTTTCGTCACCTGGGAGGACGCCGCCGCTTATGCCCAGTGGGCGGGAAAGCGGCTGCCTGCGGAAAACGAATGGGAAAAGGCCGCCCGGGGGCCTGAAGGAAACATTTACACCTGGGGCAATACCTATACCCAGGAGCAGATGAAAGCCTTTAAGCGGAAAATGATGCCGATAGGAACCGTGAAATTCGACCGTTCCCCTTACGGGGTAATCGACCTGGCGGGAAATGTTTCCGAATGGACCGCTGACTGGTACCTTCCGTACCAGGGGAACAGATCATATGACAGCGACTACGGACATAAATACAAGGTTATCAAGAGCGGCTCCAATGTTCCTTCCGGGCATTACCGCCTGCTCCAGTATACCATCCGGGGGGCTTACCGGGATGTCGGTCTGCCCTTTCGCCGGTATAAAGACGTGGGTTTCAGATGCGCGGTCAGCGAGTAACGAAATAATTTGCCGATGAAATCATCAACCAGCCGGTTTCTTTTTTTACTCATCTGCTGCCTGGCGGCCGGGGTGGCGGTGAGATTGGGGTTTATAAACCGTCCCCTGGAAAGACTGGCTGATTTCCCTCTGCTGGACGATTCCTTCTATTCCCTGAATATCGCCCGCAATATCGCCGCCGGAAGGGGCATGACTCATGACCGGGTTCACCGGACCAACGGTTTTCAACCCCTCTATGTCTTTCTGGCGGTTCCCCTGTACCTGATGTATCCGCAGGACCCGGTTACCCCGATCCGGCTGATGCTGCTGTTTAGCGTCTTCCTGTCGGCCTTTACCGGCGTCTTGCTCTTTAAAACCGGCCGGCTGATAAAAAACGAAAGGGTGGGAATTTTTGCCGGCCTGCTCTGGTTCCTTTCTCCCTGTATGATCGAACATGATATCAACGGCCTGGAAACCGGTCTGTACGCCTTTCTGCTGGTGGCTGTTCTTTACTACTACCTCAGCCGGATCAGAAAAAGATCCTTTCCGGCCAACCGGCGCTTTGTTTACCTGGGAGTCCTGGCCGGGCTGATGGTGCTGGCCCGGATCGACGGC
Source organism: bacterium (assembly GCA_046757225.1). Classification (GTDB taxonomy): domain Bacteria; phylum SZUA-182; class SZUA-182; order JBHHXV01; family JBHHXV01; genus JBHHXV01. Next base: position 18,612 of record JBHHXV010000005.1, on the reverse strand, counting down.
CTGATATTCGTGGCCGGTGCCGGTCTGGATTTCCTGGTGGTATCCGGTAAGCGGCTCAAAAATGAGACTCCGGTAGTCCTGAAACAAGCGGGATTATTTATTTTCTTCATGATACTTACAGTTTCCCCCTGGTTCTTGAACAATGCAATCAGGTTTCACTCCCTGATGCCGGTCAGCGGTCAGGCGGTCCGGTTTTTATCCCGTTCTTCGCATGCCTCCACGTATCAGGCGGCCGGAGACGTTTTTCCGATCGATCCCCTTCCTCCGGGTTACTACTGGCACAACTTGAAATTCGCCCTGGTGCGCCTGAACCGTAATCCGCTGATCCAGACCCTGTTATGGATCGGCTTGTTTTTCGGAGTTCCCAAGGCGGGCTATCTACTGGTTCTTTTGGGACTATTGGTAATCGGCTGGCTGGCCCGGCGCGATCCGCTGGCGTTCGAGGATTACTTTACCGTGGGAGCGGTGAGAGGACTGTTTTTTACCCTGCTTTTTTCCCTGGTTCTGGTGGCTTCATATATTTTCTATGTTTTCGGCCAATGGTATTATGTGCGCTACTTCTTTCCGGTTCAGGTTATCGGGCTGCTCTACAGCGGTCTCCTCTTCGACTTTACCTGTGAGGCTCTTTCCGATACCAAAAGAAAGGCGGTTTTCGTCTCACTTACCGCCGCTTTGCTGCTGATTACCTTCGGGTTACGTCTCAAAGACAGGTATGAGCAGTACGACCCGGCCGGAAGTTACTATCAATCCGCCCTCTGGCTCAACCGGAAGGTTCCTCCCGGAAAGACCGTGGGGGTGTTTCAATCCGGGGCGATCGGATATTTTTCCCGGGCCCGGATTATCAACCTGGACGGCGTGGTGAACGGGAAAGCCTTTGCCGCAATGAAGGAAAAGAGGATGTTCCGTTATCTCAAAGAAGAAAAGGTGGATTTTGTGTTTGATTGGCCTTGGATGATCGATCATTATCTGGTAAAATCATCCACAGGAAAAGCCGGGCTGCGTATTGTGGAAAAGAACGGCGAACGTTGTTTATATGAGGTACTTCATGAAGGTTGAAAAGACACTGCTTTGGTTATTGTTGATCGGTTTATGGGTAAATGCGGTCCAGTCCACCGCCCGGGCGGAGGAGATCTCTTCGGTTCACTCCGGGGTGGTGATTACGGTGATTAATACCAAAGGATACACCTACATCGAATACAAACATGAAGACGATAAGATGTGGGTGGCGGTTCCCCAAATGGAAGTGAAGGTGGGAGACCGGGTCAAATTTGAAGGCGGGTACATGATGAGCGATTTTCACAGCAAATCCCTGAACCGCACCTTTTCCACCATCTTTTTTGTCGGTGAAGTGGAGGTTCTCCCCCCCCCGGAAAGCTGATGGCCTTAAAATTTCTGTTAATCGCCGCCTGCCTTCCCTGGCTGATCAAAACCTACTTTAACGGTTTAACATTCGTTCATGTCGCTCAACTGGAGGGTTACCGCTGGCGTAAGCTGGCCGGCTGGCTGAAAAAACAATCTTTTTTTCAACTGGTTCAGGCACGGGATCTGGTAATGGGCGCGGCCCTGTCAGCTATTACCGGTATTGCCTGTTTTTTCCCTCCCTCGTTTCCTGCCTTGGCCACGGTTACCCTGTTATGGTTCGCCGGGCCGGTTTATCTGATTCTTACCCGTCCCGAAGTCACCAGTAAAAAGCCGTTAAATCTTACCCCCCGGGCGGTCCGCCTGACAGGCATGTTCAAATTTCTCACCCTGGTAGAAACCGTCTGGTTAATAAACCGGTGTTTCTCTCCGGTCGGCTCCGACAATACCTGGGTTATGAGTTATAGCAGGGGGATGCCCTCCTTCTGGGGAGGTTTCTGGCTGATCGGGTTACTTTCCCCGGTTAATGTTTTATTGGCCAATATCTTCATTCAACCGCTGGAAAACCGGATCAACAAATATTATTTCCGCAAATCCTCCCGAAAGGTGCGCTCATTCGATGAGCTGAAGATAATCGGAATTACCGGCAGCTATGGAAAAACCAGCGTCAAATATATCCTGCACACGATTCTGTCAGCGGCTTATCCGACCCTGATGACCCCGGAAAGTTATAACACCCCCATGGGAATCAGCAAGGTCATCCAGAACGACCTTAATGAGGATTATGATTATTTCATTGTGGAGATGGGAGCCAGACAGCGAAACGATATCCAAGAGCTTTGCCGCCTGACCCCGCCCCATATCGGGATTATTACCACCATCGGTCAACAGCACCTGGAGACCTTCAAAAGCCTGGAGAATATCGCCAGAACCAAGGGGGATCTCGTGAGAGCCCTGCCCAAGGACGGGCTGGCGGTGCTTAATTTCGACAATCCCCCGTCCCTCAGGATAAAAAACCTGAAAGCCCCGGTAGTGGGTATCGGCATCGAGAACCGGGAAGCGGATTTACGGGCGTCTAATATTCATCATGATGAAAATGGCCTGAAATTCCTGGTCAAAGACAGGCGGACCGGGGAGGAAGCGGAATTTGTCTCTCGATTGCTCGGCCGCCAGAATGTTTATAATTTTCTGTCAGCAACGGCGGCGGCTTTGGCTCTGGGGCTGGATTTGAGTTTTATCGCCCGCCGGGTAACCGAGGTGCGGCCGGTTCCCCACCGACTGGAGATGATTAAGGGAGAGGGCGGGGTGATCGTGATCGATGACGCCTTTAACGCCAATCCGGCCGGGGCCGGGATGGCCCTGGAGGTCTTGAAAACCTTTGAGACCGGCCGCCGGCTGCTGATTACCCCCGGCCTGGTCGAGCTGGGCGAAAACCAGGAACAGGAAAACCTCCGCCTGGGTGAACTGGCCGCTCAAGCCTGTGATTACATTATGCTGGTAGGAGAAAAACAAACGGCGGCCATCGCTTGCGGCTTAAGGAAACAAGGGTTTACCGACTTCTCAGTTTGCGCGGACCTGGACGAGGCGGTCGCCGAAATGCAGGCTATGGTGCAAGCCGGGGACGTGGTCTTGTTTGAAAATGACCTGCCGGATCTGATCTTTGACCAATAAGGCTAGAACGGTTTTAACCCGAGATACCGGTAAGTCTCTCCCACCAGGTAAAGAGAACCGGTGATACAGACCAGCCGGCATTTGTAGGGCAGGAAATCCACTGAATAAATAGCTTCTTTGATGCTGGGAGCCATGGATGTCCTGTTCTTGTAATCCGCGGGAATGCGCCGGTAAAGGTACTCGGCCGAGGCGGCCCGGGGATGATCCGGTCTGGTGAGGATAATATCCGAGGCGGCCGGGGCGACCAGTTTCAGCATGGCGGTCACGTCTTTATCTTTCATGATTCCGATGATAAAGGTCAATTCGTATTCGGAAAACTGGTTCTGCAGGATTTCCAGTAATTGAGCCACTGCTTCCGGGTTATGGGCGCCGTCGATAAACAGCGGGGGCTGGCGGTTGACCAGGAATTGCCCCCGGCCCGGACAGAAAGCCTTTCGCAGCCCCTTGATAAGCTGCTGACGGGTATATCGGAAACCGTTTTCCGAGAGTTTTTCCAGGGCGACCAGGGCAAGGGCGGCGTTGTCCGGCTGGTAATCTCCCAGCATCCTGGTGGTCAGGCTGGCGTAAGATTTTCCCTTCATTTTTACGTTGAATTTCTGTGAGTTCTTGCTTTTCGAGGCGGGGGCGGTTTCCGCCCAGTCCGGGGAAAACAGGAGCGGGCTTTTTCTCTGAGCGCAGATCTTCTTGAGGAGCTTCCTTATTTCCGGCTGCTTTATGCCGGAAATAACCGCCACCCCTTTTTTGATGATTCCCGCTTTTTCGCCGGCGATCTCGGTTAAGGTGGTTCCCAGATACTCCTGGTGCTCCAGGCCGATATTGGTGATAAGGCTTAAGACCGGCTTTACCGCGTTGGTGGCGTCGAGGCGTCCCCCCATGCCGCACTCCAGGACCGCCAGATCAAGCCGGCTCCGGGAAAAATGAACCAGGGCCAGGGCGGTGGCTACCTCGAAATAGGTGGGATGAGCCGTTAATTCACCCGATTCCAGGCAGCGGTCGATAACCGCTTTCACCTCCCAGATCAAGCCGGTCAGATCATGATTGGAAACCGGCAGGCCGTTTATTCTGATTCTTTCGTTAAAGGAGACCAGGTGGGGGGAGGTGTAAAGCCCCACCCGGTAACCGGCTTCTGTAAGGATGGAGCTTAAGAAGGTGCAGGTGGAGCCCTTGCCGTTGGTTCCCGCTACCTGCACGCATTTTAATTTCTTCTCAGGGTTTCCCAGGGATTTAAGCAGGGAGCGGATATTGTCCAGTCCGAACTTGATACCGATCTTCTCCAGGCCGAACAGGTAGGAGAGCGCTTCCTGATAACTCCAGCCACACTGATTCTTCTTTGCCTTAGATGCCATCTTTTTTTAATTGCTCGAACAGCCTTTTTTGCTGCGGGGTAAGCTTTTTAGGCAAAACCACTTTCAATTTTATGTATAAATCACCGGCTGCTCTGCCGCTGTGCGCCGGCACCCCCTGTCCTTTAAGACGTATGCTGGTATTGGGCTGGCTTCCCGGGGGAATCCTCGTTTTTTTTTTGTCGCCCACTAAATTGGAGACCTCTATTTCTCCGCCCAGCACCGCGGTGGTGAGAGGGATTTCATGCCGGCAGAAGATATCGTCTTTTTCTCTCCAGTAATAAAGGTGGGGAGCCACCCTGATTTCCAGAAACAGGTCGCCCGCTGTTCCCCCCATAATTCCCGGGCTTCCCTGCCCTTTGATTCTCAGTGATTTTCCATCCGTGATTCCCGGGGGAATCCTGATTGAAATCTCTCTGGTTTCACTGCCTGACCTTTTGGTGATCGTTTTGGAAGCGCCCAGCACCGATTCTATAAAGGCTATGGTAATTTCATAGCGCAGATCCTGGCCCTTGACCGGTCTGGACCCGACTGAATTTAAAAAGTCATTCCCCCTGAATGTGCCGTTTTGGCGATAATGCCTCCCCCCGGAACTTCCGGCGAAACTTCCCAGGTTAAAATCCTTGAAGATCTCGTCTATGTCAAATCCCCGGAAGATATCGTCCGCGGAAAAGCGCCGATGAAAGCCCTCGGAACCGAATGAATCGTATTGCTTTTTCTTTTGAGGGTTGCTCAGAACCGCGTAAGCCTCACTGATTTTCTTAAACCGGTTTTCCGCATTCTCCCCTCTATTCCTGTCAGGGTGGTATTTCAAGGCCAGTTTCCGATAGGCTTTTTTAATCTCTTCCGGGGAGGCGTTCTTGTTGATTCCCAGAATGGAATAATAATCATCTGAAGGGGGCATATCAGGTTGAGCTCTTTAATTTATTTACCACCAGCTTGTTTAAATAGGTTTCCGGATCTTTTACCGCTTCCCCGGATAAGGTTATTTTGGAGATCTTGTCTGGAGACAGCAATTTAAGAGCATAGGGGTAATCCTTCAATATTTCATGACAGACATCTTCTATCCTTTTGTTTTCCTCCAGGCTTATCCGGCAGATCAGATCCTGGGCTTCCCGGTCGAATTCAATCATGAGGGGGCTTTGGAAATTAAACCTGTCTGTTTCCCGTTCTATCTTTTTCTTCAGGTCAAAGAGTTGATGGCAGATATCGGAAAAGGAACGCTCTGAGTCGAAACGGATTCTGGCGATTAAATCAAGCCCGGTTTCACTGAAAGGGAATTCGGCCAAGCCCTGGTCGGCGGTCAGGGTTTTGACGAATTCCGCCGCCTCGTCATGGAGGTTTCTGGCTTCCTGTTCCACCAGTTCATGATAAACCAGCTGTTTTTCCTGGGGGTCTGGCTCCGCTAATAACTTTTCCAGTTCCTGGAGAGGATTTTTATAGAGATCCACGGTAAAAAACAACTGCTTTATCTGGGTGGAAGGCAGATGCTTTTCAAAGGGGAGCAGTTTTTTTTCAATAACGCTTACCAGCCCGCGGGCGCCGGTGTTTAAGGTAACCGCTTCTTCAGCCACCAGCCTCAGGACTTCTTCCTCGAAAAACAGGTGGATGCCGTAAGCCAGAAAATCCCTTTTCTTGGATAAGATAAGCTCGCATTCCGGCATTTTGAGCAGTTGGAAAAGATCATCGGCCGACAGGGAATCCAACCGGGCGGTCACCGGCAGCCGGCCGACAAACTCCGGCTCGAAACCGTATTCCACCAGATCAGCGGTAGAGACCTGTTTCAAGAGATCCTCATCCGTCATCATCCGGGACTGGCTCCGGTTGCCGATAAAACCGACCAGGGAGCGGTTAAGCCGCTTGGCGACTATTTTGTCCAGTTCATTAAAGGCCCCGCTTACCACGAACAGGATGTTTTTGGTGGAAACCTTCTTCTGCTCGATTTTGCCGGTCTTCTGGTACTTCATGGCCGCTTCCATCTGGGAAGCCAGGTCATGAGGAACCTTCAGGTTTACCTCGGTATCCTCCATTAATTTTAAGAGGTTGCGTTGAACCCCGCTCCGGGAGACGTCCAGGCCGTTAAGATTGCTGGAGGAAGCGATTTTGTCGATCTCATCGATATAGATGATTCCATGCTCGGCCAGGGAGATATCCCCGTCGGCTTCGGTTACCAAGTCCCGTACCAGCTGTTCGACGTCCCCCCCCACATATCCGGTTTCGCTGAATTTGGTGGCATCCGATTTTACAAAGGGAACCCCCAGTTTTTTGGCGATCAGCTTTATCAGGTAGGTCTTTCCCACGCCGGTGGGACCGATCAGCAGCACGTTGTTTTTAATATTACCCACCGCATTGGCTGATTCGGGCAGCTTGAGCCGGTTGAAGTGGGTGCAGATCTTGGTGGCTAAAACCTCTTTGGCGGATTGTTGGCGGATTACGTACTTTTCCAGGTAGGCTTCCAGTTCCAGCGGCTTCAAATTAAATTCAAAAACAGCGTTTTTCTTACCGCCGGATGGGCCGCCCTGGTCTCCCAGCCCGGATTTGTCCGGTTCAGGAAAGATATTCCCCAGCTTGATCTGGTCGGGAGAAAATTTTTCAGGCACAGTAATTCCCTGTTTAAAAAATGGTTTATACTCGTAAACGATTATATCAGAGGTTCAGTATAAGTCAATTGGGAGAAGAGATTATCGTTTGTAATTAGTGGTCTTTATGTTAAGATTTATTTATTAATCGAATTTGGGATAAAATTAATGTTGATAGATGAAGCTTTTGACAACCTTGCCGGTGAGCTGAAAAAGCATACCGGTATTGATGTTCATGTTTGCTATCAGTGCGGTAAATGCTCGGCCGGTTGCCCTACAGCCGGGCATATGGATCATCTGCCCAACCAGATCGTTCACCTGGCTCAACTGGGCTGCCGCCGGAGAATTCTCGAATCCAACTCTCTCTGGAACTGCATTTCCTGCGGAACCTGTTCCTCCCGCTGCCCTAAAAACATAGATATTCTGGGAATATTCGACGCCTTCCGCGCTCAGGCTTTTTCTAAAAGACTCAATCCCCGTAACCGGGGAAGTAGCTTATATTATAAACTGTTTCTGCATAATATCGCCCGCAACGGCCGGCTCAGCGAAATGGAACTGGGGGCCATGTATAACCTGAAGTCCGGCCATCTATTGCAGGACATGACTCTGGCCCCCAAAATGTTCCTCGACGGGAAACTGCATATCCTGCCGCACCGGATCAAAAACAGCGGTTACCTGAAAAAACTGATCAAAAGAACGGAACAGGGAGAATTGACCTGATGCTGGCTTATTATCCCGGCTGCACCCTTTCCTCTTCCGCCAGGGAGTTCGGTCTTTCCAGCGAGGCTCTGCTGAAAAAGCTGGGAATCGAATACCGGGAGATCGAGGATTGGAACTGCTGCGGGGCCACCTCGGCCCATACGTTCAGCGAAAACCTTTCTCTGGCCGCAGCTTACCGCAACCTGGTTCTGGCGGAAAAAACCGGTACGGAGATGATGACCCCCTGCTCAATCTGTTCGGCCAGGTTGAAGACCGCCGATTACTGGTTTAACCAGTCTTCCCGGAAACGGGACTGGCTGCTGAAAAACACCGGTCTCCAATATTCGGGAAAACTGAAGATCGAGCATATGGCCGAGCTGCTGCTGCGGCCGGAGATCAGAGAAAAGCTGAAAAAAGAAAAAACACACAGCCTTAATAAAGTTAAAATAGCGGTTTATTATGGCTGCCTGCTGGTGCGGCCGCAGGAAATCATCCAGTTCGACGACCCGAACGATCCTTCGCGAATCGACGACTTGCTGGCTGATTTAGGTGCTGAAACAGTTGACTGGTCACATAAGACCGAATGTTGCGGGTCCAGTTTCGGGATTGCCGATATCAAACTGGCCTATGAGTTGTCTTACAAGATCTTGAATTCCGCCCGGAAACAGGGAGCGGATTGTCTGGTGGCGGTCTGCCCCCTTTGCCAGGGAAACCTGGATATGCGGCAGAAAGGAATGGAAAAAGAATATAACCGGAAACTGGATTTGCCGGTTTTTTATCTTCCTCAACTGATCGGCCTGTCTCTGGGGATTTCCCCCAGGGAACTGGCCCTCACCACACACGCGGTGGATGCCATGAAGCTGGTGAATGAGAAAATCCTATAAACATGGAATTAAAACAAGACGCTGCCTCAGAACGCAGGATTGCAGGATTATCAGCTGTTGGGGGAACGGCTCTCTTTACAATCCTACTGTTCTTTGGGAAAATAAGTGAAGCGACCTACGTGGTTTTACTAGGTTTGTTAGCAGTGGTATCTATTGTTCTCTATGATTTTTCCAGGGTGCGGGAGATTGTTTTTTCCCAAAACCGCAGAATAGTTTTAGACCCGGTGGCGGAAATCAAACCTGGTTATTATGAAGACAAGATTACTGGTGACAAGATAGGAATATCGGTAACCTCTGATTACTCAATTGTTAGAGTAAACGAAAAAGAATATTATTTTATCAGAGAAAGCGGTGAGTTTGATCGTATTGGGAAAAATGTGGATTAATGGGCAAAAGCGGTTCTTATTTCTTCCCATTCCCTGGCAACCTCTTTTGTGGTTTTCCTTCCAACTTGTATGATATGCCCCTTTGGCCATTTTCGCTTATGCTCCCGTTCTCGACGCTCCAAGTCGGTGGTAATTCCCCAATATACGGTTTTGTCGCCGACTTTAAACAGATACTTATAGGTTTGTCGGGATTTTGACATAATATCCTCCATCTTCTTATTGAACCACATATATATACAGAGTATCATAAGAATAAGGATATTTCAATAATCTCAATAATTAGTACGTAAATTTAACTATGAAAGTGATTCATGGCTAGAGTAGGGGTTTTTGTCTGCTGGTGCGGGACTAATATCGCCAATAAGGTGGACGTGGAAGCGGTGGTCAAGGCGGTGGCCCTGGAGCCGGGGGTGGCTTGCGCGGAAAGCTACCGCTACATGTGCTCTCAGCCGGGCCAGAACCTTATTCATCAGCGGATCAGGGAATGCACCCTGGACCGGATCGTGGTGGCCGCCTGTTCGCCCAAACTGCATGAGAAGACCTTCCGCCGCTGTCTGGAATCGGCCGGGATCAATCCCTACCTGCTGGAGATCGCCAATATCCGGGAGCAGTGCGCCTGGGTTCATGAAGATAAGGCGGCGGCCACCGAGAAAGCGATCGAGCTGGCCCGGATGGCGGTAGCCAAGGTCAAGCGGAATAAGCCTTTGAAATCGCTTACCGCGCCGATCAAGAAACGGTCTCTGGTGATCGGGGGAGGGATCGCCGGAATTCAGGCGGCTCTGGATGTCGGGTCGGCCGGTTACGAGGCGGTGCTGGTGGAGCGGGGCCCCAGTATCGGGGGGCGGATGGCCCAGTTCGACAAGACCTTTCCCACCATGGACTGCGCCGCCTGCACCCTTACCCCCAGGATGGTGGATGTTTCTCAGCACCCCAAGGTGACCATTCATACCTTTTCCCAGGTGGAATCGATTAGCGGTCATGTGGGGGATTTCCAGGTCAGGATCCGCAAACTGGCCCGGTCGGTGAGCCTTGAGAAATGCGTGGGCTGCGGGCTGTGCGTGGAAAAGTGTCCCATAAAAACGGCGGAAAGCGAATTCAACGCCGGGATGTCCAGGCGGCCGGCCATCTATATCCCTTTTCCCCAGGCGGTGCCCAATGTGCCGGTGATCGACCGGAAGAAATGCGTTTTTTTTCTCAAGGGCAAATGCAAGCTCTGTCAAACGGTCTGTCCCGCCCGGGCTGTGGATTTTGACCAGGAAGACGAGATCCTGGAGGAATCTTTCGGAACAGTGGTGGTAGCTACCGGTTACAGCCTGTTCGATTATTCGGTTTATACCGAGTATGGCGGGGAAAAATCAAGAACGTGGTTTCCGGGCTGCAACTGGAGCGGTTATTGAACGCCTCCGGCCCCTGCGCCGGTCACGTGGTCCGTCCCTCAGATCAAAAGGAACCGAAAACGGTAGTGTTTATCCAGTGCGTCGGTTCCCGGGACGAGCAGAAAGGAAAAATATACTGTTCGAAATTATGCTGCATGTATACGGCCAAACAATCGATTCTGATAAAGGAACATATCCCGGACGCCCGGGTGTTCGTTTTTTATATAGATATCCGGGCGGCCGGTAAGAATTACGAGGAGTTTATCCGCCGGGCGCAGGTCGATTACGGGGTTACCTATATCCGGGGCCGGGTTTCCAAGCTCTCTGAAGAAGAGGATCAAATAATCGTCAGGGGGGCGGACACCCTTTCCGGTGATCCGATTACCGTAAAGGCCGATCTGGTGGTGCTGGCTACGGCGATAGTCGCCAAGCCCGATGTCAAGGAGATGGCTCAGAAACTGGGAATCTGCCTGGATTTGAACGATTTCTATACAGAGGCCCATCCCAAGCTGGCGCCGGTGGAGACCATGTCCGCCGGAATTTTTCTGGCCGGGGCCTGCAGCGGCCCCCGGGATATCTCCGAGTCGGTGGCTTCCGCCGGAGCGGCCGCCTCCAAAGTGGCCGCTCTTTTCTCCAAACCGGAGCTGATATTGGAACCGACTGTATCAGTGATCGACACCCGCACCTGCGTCCTGTGCGGAACCTGCCAGCAGATCTGCCCGTTCGGGGCGGTTGAGGAAGAGGAGCTGACCATGAGGGGCGGGGCCAAAATAAAACAGATGAAGGTGCTGGAAAGCGTCTGCCGGGGGTGCGGTCTCTGCGTGGCCAGCTGCCGGTCTCACTGTATTGCCCTGAAAGGAAGCGAGGGGATTTTAGATCAATTGGATATCCTCAGGAAGGTGTCTTAATATGGATGATAACCAGGATAGATGGGAGCCGAGAATCGTCAGCTTTCTCTGCCAGTGGTGCAGTTATAACGGAGCCGATCTGGCCGGATCCAGCCGGATGAAATACCCGGCCAACCTGCGGATCATCCGGGTTCCCTGCTCAGGCCGGGTAGACCCGATGTTTGTAATGAAAGCTTTGCGGAACGGGATTGACGGGGTGCTTATCTCCGGCTGCCACCCCGGAGACTGCCATTATAACGAAGGAAACTACAATGCCCGCCGGAAGTTTGTTATATTAAGAGACCTGCTGGACTTTATCGGGGTTGACCCGGCCCGGGTACATTTCTCCTGGGTATCCGCTTCCGAAGGGGAGAAGTTTGTAGAAGTGGTGAAGGAAGTGACTGAAGCGGTGAGAGCGGCCGGGCCGAACGAGATGTTTGACTGATGGGTTTAACGAAGGATATTTCCCGCCTGAAAAAGCTGTTTGAAGAGGGCCGGATAGACCTGCTGATCGGGTATGAGCAGGCGACCCTGCCGCATCAGACCATGCCCTGCTTTATCAAATCGGCGGACAACCTGGAAAAGCTGGTCCTCAGCCCGTTCATGGCGGTCAACCTGGTACATTACCTGAACGAAGCGTCCGGGAAACCGGGACTGATAATAAAACGCTGCGACATCCCTTCGGTGATCGGGCTGATACAGGAGGGGATGCTGGCCAGGGATAAAATCGTGCTGATCGGGGTGGTCTGCCCCGGTTCCCTCGACTGGGAAAAGCTCTTTCGGAAGACCGGCTGGAAAGCTGAACAGACAACTTCAGTCAGAATCGATAAAGATAAGGTTATTCTTGAGTGCGGCGGCCAGTCCAAACAAGTGGCTCTGGCGGACGTGTTGATGGATAAATGCCTCGCTTGCGACCGGCCGGTGCCTTCCGAAGATATGGTGGACTTGTTGATCGGCGATCCGGCAACTGCCAAGCGGATTCCGGTAACCGCCAGCCCGGCGGCCGAAAGAATCGCGGAACTGGAAAAGATGAGCCCGGCCCAGCGGTGGGCTTTCTGGAAAAAAGAGCTGCAGAAATGTATCCGCTGCTACGCCTGTAAAAATTCCTGCCCGGTCTGTTACTGCACCCGCTGCACAGTGGAGATCAACAACCCCCGCTGGGTGTCCCCGGCCAACGACTGGCAGGACAACGTGGTGTATCAGCTGATGCGGCTCGACCATGTGGCCGGCCGCTGCACTAACTGCGGGGAGTGCACCCGGGCCTGCCCGGTAGGGATCCCTTTGAATCTGTTTACCGGCAGGCTGTTCAATACGGTGGTGGAAAGCTTCGATTTCGTGCCCGGCCAAGACCCGGCCGCCAAACCGCCCACTCTTTGTTTCCGGCCGGATGACCGGGAGGATTTTATTAAATAGATGACTGATGCGGAACCTCCCGGAGATGGATTCCCAGGGAGACCCTGGGAACCAGAAATTAGCTTCTCAAAAGCAAGAATAAGTTGGGAGATAGTATAATGCAGGGAATCCAATATCTAGTAGATGAGAGTGGTAAAAAGTGGCTGTTCAACTGGAACTGAAAGGCCATGAAGAAGCCATAAACGAGTTTCTGGAAGATATTTATGGTCATGAAATGATTAAACAGCGACAAAGAGAACCGGTTACGAATAAGGAGGCATTTTTGAAGGGCCTGAAAGATGACGGTTTGTTATGAACTGAAATTTCCTAAATCCTTTGACCGGGATTTAAGAAAATTAGACCGGCAAATTATTTCTAAAATTGTAGAAAAAATACTTGAATAGGAGTTACGCAGTTGAACTGTAACCTGCTGTCCGCACTGGTTCCCAGGCTCTGCCTGGGAACCTATACTTTGGAGGCTCTGCCTCCAGTAATACGAGGCGGAGCCTCGAACATATGCCTTCCCAGGCAGAGCCTGGGAAGGAGTTGTAAGTTGATTCTTTTTATAGCTGGAAAAAAAATCTATTGTTTTGCCGGAGTTAGAAAATGTCAAGAATCGTGAGTAATCCTAAAATATTGGGTGGAAAACCGATTATCGAGAATACCAGGCTTAGCGTAGAGTTTATACTGGAACTGCTGGCCTCCGGGGCAACCAAAGCGGAAATTCTGACTGATTATTCTTATCTAACGGAAGGTGATTTATCGGCGGTTCTGGATTATGCCGCTCACTCACTGAGAAATGAAATTTATATTCCACTCAAGAAAACTTCATGAGACTGAAAGAGTCAAAGCTTTTGGCGGACGAAAATATATCTCCCAAAGTAGTGGCTTATCTCAGGGAATTGGGAGCTGATGTCCTGGATATAAAGGAATGCGGATGGCAGGGAAAAACAGACTATGAGATTATCGACCGGGCATTGGCGGAAAAAAGAATCTGCCTGACTTGTGATAAGGATTTTGGTTCTTTAACCGTCTATGGTCAAAAACCACATTATGGAATAATATTCATTCGTCCTGGAGACCTTAAACCGAAGAACATTATAAAACTGCTTCGGGAACTGAACGATAAAGTCGATTTCAAAAACGGAATGATTGCCATTTTAAGTGATACGGGTATTAGAATTCGCTATAAACGAACATGATCAAACAACTGGAAAACCTTAATAGCTGGCTGGAACAACAGGCGGAAAAGCGGCGGGTGATTGTTCCCCGGCGGGAAGATGCCCGGGTTTTGTTCGGCGGGTTTGATAAGGAAAAGGAAGTGGTCTTGGATGAGCTGCCTTTTCTGCCGGCCAAGGAGGTTTTTTTACCCCGCACTGAAGATATGATCAAGTTTAAATATCAGCATAACCATCTTAAACTGACCCCGGCCGGGGATTTCCCTCCCACTTTGCTGTTCGGGGTATCGGCGGCGGATCTGAAAGGGATCAGGATCCTGGACCACGCTTTCTCTCATTGCTATAAAGACCCGTATTACCTGGAGCGCCGGAAAAACACGGTGGTGGTGACTACCCTGGGGCCGGTTTCAGCGGAGTACAGCTTCTTCGGGGTGTTTCCCCAGCCGTTTTCCTGTGAGGGAGCGGACATTCTGTTCGCCGAAGAGGGTGGGGTTTATTACCTGGAAAGCCTATCCGACAAGGGAAGGGAGTTTCTGGAAAAGACGGATCTGGAAGAAGCCGCCAGTGCGGAAAATCTGGAAAAACTAAAAAAAGAAGCCGTCCAAGAATTAACCCCGGAATTTGACATTAAAGATATCGAAAAGAAGCTGGACTCGGTTTTTGAAAACCCGCTCTGGGAGGAATACGCCGCCAAATGCCTGGGGTGCGGGACCTGCACCTATGTCTGCCCCACCTGCTACTGCTTTGATATCTTTGACGAGAAATCGGCCAGGGGGGGCAGCCGTAAGCGCACCTGGGACGGCTGCCAGTTCCGGCTGTTTACTTTAGAGGCCAGCGGGCATAATCCCCGGGCCAGGCAGCCCCAGCGTTTCCGCAACCGGGTGTATCATAAGTTCAAAACCCTCAAGGAGCAGACCAACCTCTATGCCTGTACCGGCTGCGGCCGGTGTGTCCGCTATTGCCCGGTCTGCGTGGATATTCGGGAGATCTTAAAAAAATGTCTATAAATTATGTTTAAAGACGGATTAACCCAAAACAAAAAATATGGAACCATATTGGCCGACCCGCCCTGGCAGTTTAGCAACCGTACCGGAAAGACGGCACCCGAGCATAAAAGGTTAGCGAGATACACAACGCTTTCTTTAAAAGAAATAAAAGAGATACCCGTTTCGTCAATTGCCTTGGAAAACAGCCACTTGTATTTATGGGTTCCCAATGCGCTGCTTACCGAAGGGTTGCAGGTAATGGAGGCCTGGGGATTTCAATACAAAACCAATATTATCCGGCATGGCCGACCTATTCAAATCATAGTCAAAAACAAGCATTGTTCCAGTCCGAATAATTCGGGTATAAGGGTACATATTCATGGAAACTGATTTACCGACAACTACTTTGGTTCAATCCGGAAAAGAAGCGGTCAATCCCTATCTGCCGGAGATGGCCACCATTACTTATGTCAAGGAAGAAACCCCGCAGATACGCACCATCCATTTGAAGCTCAACGATTCGGAAAAGATGATGAATCTTTCCTTTATTCCCGGGCAGGTGGCTCAGGTTTCCGTTTTCGGGGTAGGGGAATCGACCTTTGTCATCAATTCCTCGCCCGAGGAAAAAGAGTATCTTCAGTTCAGCATCATGAAGGTAGGCAATGTCACCGGAGCTATTCACGGCCTGTCGGTGGGAGACCAGGTCGGTGTGCGGGCTCCCCTGGGAAACGGGTTCGATCTGAAATTTCTTAAAGGGAAAAATATCGTGCTGGTTGCCGGAGGATTGGGATTGGCTCCTTTAAGGCCGCTGTTGTTACATATAATGAGCAGACGGGATGAGTTCGGCCAGGTTACCCTGGTCTACGGAGCCAGGTCTCCAGGAGACCTCTGCTATCGGGAGGAAGTCAAGAAGTGGCAGAAGGAAGCGTTGATAAAGGTGGTCTTGACCATCGACGCTCCGGCAGACGGGTGGGAATACCAGGTCGGTTTCGTCCCGACGGCATTGGAGGAAACCGCTCCTTCGGCGGAAAACGCGGTGGCGATTACCTGCGGGCCGCCGATCATGATAAAATTTGTCCTGGTGGGGCTGGAGAAACTCGGGTTTAAACACGAGCATATCCTTACCACCCTGGAAAGAAGAATGAAATGCGGAATCGGGATCTGCGGCCGCTGCAACATAGGCAGCAAATATGTTTGCGTGGACGGACCGGTCTTCAGCATGCGGGAGTTGAATGAACTCCCGCCCGAGTTGTAGAGCGCCTTAATTGGTGGGAACCGGTATCCGGTTCAGCAGGTATTTGATATCATCATCCCCGAATAGAAATCCCGCTCCCACAAAGAAGCTGGCTCTCTCGGAACTGGCCAGGTCGTCCCCGCCGAAATTGAGGAAAACCTGATCAGAGAAAAAGTATTGAACCTTGGCTCTCAGGTGAGGTTCCGCATCCGCCAGGTCCCAGGCGTCCAGCCGCACCCGGAGATCGTCGTTCAGAAAATAGAAATCAATCCCCACTCCTCCGGCCGATTCCATCACTCCGCCCCTTAAGCCGACAAAATAATAGCGTTTGGCCAGCTGCAAGGTAAATTTCAGGTCGCTGGTGGTTTCTTTTTCCTCTGTGACCGTCTCCGTTTTTACGCCGTTTTCCGTAATCGTTCTGTCAGTGGTTATGTTGTTGATTTTCCCTTCCGGGTTATCCACCACCTCCAGCAGATAATACTTATCCTCCCGGGGCTGAATCTTTATCGTAAAATAGCTTTTGGCGTCCTCGTGTTTCCCCAGGTATTCCACCCTGGCTCCCAGGTAAAGCCGCAGGCGGTCCATCTTTTCAAACAGCCAGCTGATTTTTTTGAGCCCCTTGTCCAGGTCATTGTAAGCGCTCTCGTCAAAGACCAGCTTACCGATAGTTCCTTTTCCGCTGGCCACCTTGTCAGTGATCTTGTCCACGGAATCCATGGTCTCATCGATCTTGCGGGAGGCGGAATTTATGTTTTTTATGCCGGTGTTTATGATTTCCCGGTTTTCCGCCAGAATAATGTCCAGCTTTTTCACCAGCTGCTGGATATCGGTCGTCATCTTGGGGAACTCCTGATTCAGGTCACTGGAAAAATTTTCCAGGTTTTTCACGATACCGGATATCCTGCTTTGGTTGTTCATAACTGCCTCTTTCAGACTTACGCTGGTCTCGTGAACATTCCTGATGGTTTCCCGGACGTCCTCCCGGTTCACCTTGACCATTTCATTGATATTTCCGGTCATGGTTCTTAGGTTGCTCACGACCTCGTTCATGCCCTGTCGGTTATTTTCTATCAGCATTCTGATGGTGGAGGTCATCCGGTCAACGTTCTTCAGAATCCGGTTCATGGAGGCTTTTCCCTCTTCACTGGCCAGAGTTTCTTTAAAAGAGGAGGTAACCGCTTTGATATCATCCGCGATACTTCCCAGTTTGGCGGCCAGGGCGTCGATATCGGCCGCCCCTTCGGCGCTGTTTATATAATCCCCGTTCATTAATATCTGCTCGTTCGGGTCACCGGAAGAGATTTCAAAGTACTTTTCTCCGATCAGACCCCGGGATTTGATGCTTATGGCGGCTCCGGCCCGAATAATGATGTCGGAAGAGATCCATAAGGTAACATCGACCTTGCCGTCGCTTCTGAGCCGGATCTCTTCCATCTTTCCGGCGTCCACCCCGGCCACTCTTACCTTGGCTTCCGGCTCGATCCCGGCGATAGAGTCAAAAATGACATGCAGCCGGTATCCTTTTTTCTTGCTAAAGGAGAAATTTCCGTCTTTCAGCAGCATGGAAACGGTTATAAACAAAGCGATTCCTACGAGAAACATGATGCCAACCTTGGCATGTGCGTTCAAATCAGATTTCCTCCGTATTCAGAACCGGTTGACAGTTCCTACCATTTCCTGGAGCGGTAGATGGAAAAAATAATAAAAAATCCGAAGAAAAAGGAAAGGGAAAAACCGAAGACCCCCAGTACCGGTAAACCGAATAGGGTTGTTTTCGAGTGCGATATTACTATTATCGAGGAACCGACGATCATTCCCGCCAGCAGAAAAGCCGAAGCCAGGCGGTTTACCAGTTTCTCGATCAAATCCTGATTCTCCTGGGTATGCACCATTTCCATGACAAATTTCAGCGTTCCCCGGTCCATTTTCCTGGTAAGCCGGTCCAGGCGCCGGGGAAAGGTCCGTAGCATCCGGGAGGTTTCACCGAATTCCTCCATGGTTGTATTAAAAAGAGAGTCAGGGGTAAGTCTTTTCCGCATGAACCTATCGAGAAAACGATGGGAATGCTTTTCAAAATCAAAATCAGGGGTCATTTTTTTAATGGTGCCTTCCATGACGGCAAAGGTTTTTCCCACAAAGAAGAAATAGGGGGGGAATTTCATCCGGTGCCGCTTGGCTACTGACATGACGTCATTGAAAAAGCTGCTCAGGTTCACCTGGTCGTGCTGGCCGAAATACCGTTCGGAAAACAGGACCAGATCGTTTTTGAACCCCTCCTCGTCCAGATCCTCGTCTATAACACCGATCGACATATAGCCTCTTATCATCCGGTTGATATCATGTTGAAACATTCCGGAAAAACAATCGTAAAAAGAGGCCCTCGCCTCCTGGTCCATATAGCCGACCATGCCGAAGTCGATCAGGGCCAGCCTGCCCCCTTCAATGACAAAAACATTTCCGGCATGAGGGTCGGCATGAAAAAATCCGTCCTCAAAAAACATTTTCAGGGTCACTTTAAAGACTTGATCGGCTATTATGCTCAGGTCATACCCTGTTTTCTTTATTTTATCGATATCGCGCAGGGAAATTCCTTTTATCCGTTCCATTACCATTATTTTTTCACTGCAGTATTCATGAT
>JBHHXV010000004.1:0-27588 GCA_046757225.1 bacterium | reverse complement strand
CTTACCCGCTCGTAAGCATGGCGATAAACACCATAACTCCCAATACCAGAACCAGCGTGATTATCATGGGAAGGGTTCTTTTAGGCAGACTCAACCTGGCGCTGGTGTTCATGGACCCCATCATGTTACTCCGGGCCTGACCGAACCCATACGACATATAATATCCCGAATCGCCGAAGCGGTTTATGACGATATAGCCTAGTTTATCGGTATCGGACAGGGAAACCGGCATCACCACTTCTCCCCCAGAGGAAACGGTTTGTTTGACCATGTCGATTATCCGTTTGGGGTAACGAAGCCTGGCCAGGGCCGTCCGCTGATTCTTTGAGGTAATGCGCAGAACATCGGTTCCCCGCTTTTGATAAAGTTCAAGAAGGCTCAAGGTGGAAAAAGCCGTCCCTTTCGCCCCGCAGACCTCTTCCTCCAGAGCGGAAGCCGCCGCCGCTTTTATCTTTACCCAGGGACGGTCTTCCTTTCTGAGGGAAACCAAGAGCTCCTTCTGCACATCTATCTGGGTGCCCTGATAGGCAAAACCGACCGGAACTCCCAGTATCTCCCTTACCTCAGCGGATTCGGAAACAAGGTTCTCCGAAAACAGGTTGTGCAGCCTTACCCGATGCTCAGCCTTAAGGTAACGGTTGATTAACCCGCTTTTCCGCAGATACCCCTTTCCCAGACGCCCCATATCCTCATACCAGCCCATGTCCAGCAGGCTGTCGAGAATCCAGGCGACCACTCTGGAGGTCATTCCCTGCTCAAACCCGGAAATTGAATTCCCGAAATTAAAAGCCAGAAATGAATGCATCCCCACCCGCAGCTTATGCACCGCTTCTTCTTTAAACCCTCCCGGCCCATGGAGGGTCAGTTTGATGGTTTGTCCGGTTCCCAGCGTGGCCGTGGGGCCGGAAACGATTCTTTTTTTACCGATGACCAGATAAGTTTTGAGTTTCATCAGATAACCCGGAGAAACAAATCCGGGATCCTTTTTTTCCAGGGCGGCCAGAAGTTTGATTATCTCCACTTCCGATTTATCGGCGGGCAGATAGACGATGGAAACCCCCTGGCTGCTGGTTTGAAGAGGGTTCCAGGCCAGGCTTACGGTTTCTCCCTCTTCTTCTCCGGTCAGCTGCAAATCAACCGAATATCCCATACCGGGCGGAACAGCCGCGGTAATTATTGGCTTACCGGTTACCTTAAACGGCAAGCCTTCAGGAAGGACGGCAGCCGGCTGCTCTTTGGAAAATTCATCCGGAGCGGTCTGGCGAAGCGCGGCAGTCAGGATTGCTTGGGAATACCGGCGGGCTTTCCCTATACCGCCGCTTAAAAAACCGGAATCCGCCTTCTGAGGCTTGTTTTCCGGCAGGTTGCGGGAAAGGGTCAGGGGAGTCCATAAACTGTCTTCTTTTGAGAGCCGGGCTTCCACCCATACCCGCCCCAGGGAATTGCCCTTTACCGGCAGACCTGCCCGGGCGGCCTCTTGCAAGGCCCGGTCATCAGCCTCGCTCAGGCCGAAAACATAGCGACAGGGAATGCCCGAAGCCCGGAGCAGGGCGATCAACAGGCTGGCCCGGTCCAATTCGCTCCCCGCCTTTTCCCGCAAGCAGCCGTCCGCTCCCCATAAAGCTCCCGGAATCGGCAGCCACTTTATGTTGAAATCCACCCAGGCCCGGATCCTCGCCGGATCATGATCCAGTTTATCGGCCAGGTCTTTTATCCGGGAGGTAAGAACCGTTTCCGGTTTCAGATAACCCGAATCAGCCTTCAAGGTATCGTTTATTTCAAAAGAGGTCCCGGCAGCAAAAGAAACCCCCTTTATCGGCAGATTCCCCAGGTCGAACGAACGGCTGGGCAGGGTCTGTTCCAGCCATTTGAACCCCCTTATTTTTACGATAATCTCCTGGTAAAATTCCGGGGGCTTGTTCTCAGGCGCTTTCAGCAGTTCTATGCAGCTTTCCATAAATCTCCGTAAGCGGCTTTTATACCGGGAGAAAGCGATTCTGCTCCGGTACAGCATGGTTCGAAGAGCCCGGGAAGAAGCATTGGCCGAAGAAACAAGCCGCCCCGTTTTCAGAAAGAGTTCGGAGACCTGTTTATCGGCAGCTGCCAGAGCGAGCAATTCCTTTTTCAGCGCCTTTTTCAGCTCGGCGTCTACCCCTCCGGTTTCCACTTTATCCAGAAGCAGCTTTACCTTGCCCAGACACTTCTTGAACTGCTCGACCGGCTGGGGGGCAGGAGACTTTTTCTCGATGACCGGCCGGGGAGAGATTTTTTTCACCGCTCCGGCTGAGCAGGGAAACAGGAAAACCAGAACCATTACGAAAGCGCCCTTTGCTTTCATCCGGTTAAACTTGAATCTGTTTCTCATAAAGCGGCAAAGTAATTGGATATGGCCGTGTCGTAAGCGGCTGTATGTTTAAAGGTTTTGACCATCAGCTGATAGCGCAGCCGGAGGGGGAGGTCGCCGGTGGTTTCCAGTCGCTCGGCTATGGAGGAATAATCATCGGGATCGACCACCACCACAACATCCCGGTAGTTTTTAGCGGCCGACCGGATCATGGTGGGACCGCCGATATCGATATTCTCGACCGCCTCTTCCAGGCTCACCTCAGGGTTGGCTACAGTTTTTTCAAAGGGATAGAGGTTTACCACTACCATATCGATAGGGGTAATCCGGTGCTCAGCTAACTGCTCCCGGTGCCGGCCCAGGTCGCGGCGAGCCAGAATCCCTCCGTGAATCTTCGGATGAAGCGTCTTGACCCGGCCGTCCAGAATCTCCGGAAACCCGGTTACCCGGGAGACCGGAATAACCGGGACATCGTTCTCTTTCAGCAGGTTAGCCGTCCCCCCGGTAGAGATGATCTCTGTTCCGGCCGAGGATATCCTCCGGGCAAAATCGACTATCCCCCCCTTGTCCGATACGGACAACAACGCTCTCTTTACCTTTAACAATATACGATACCCTTTTTAAATCGATTATTTCATGTTAATCTAATGATTAGATTTTATAGTGTTGTCAAGCGCCTGTCAAGGATTGGCTCCCCGGCAGACCCGGCAGCGGCTGTCCGAGCACCAGCAGCAGAAATCGCAGTCAGGGCAGGGGTATTTCCTGGCGCATGAAACAGAGGGTGTGCCGGGCGGCATGTCCTGCTGATTGGTGGTTCCCCGGCAGACCCGGCAGCGGAGGTCCGAACACCACTGACAAAAACGGCAATCCTTACACGGATGTTTTCGGGCGGGAATATCGGGAAGGTTTTTACCGCTGTCCAAGAACATAGCATGTTCAGGCAGAACCTGACATAAGCACTCCTGCAATTTACGCCTGCTGGCTCACTTCGTTCGCAAGCGCAGGCTGGTTATTAGGCAATAAGAAGATAAACTTTGAAATTCCTGGACATCTAGTTTAATTTTCCCACCTTGACTTTGGCCGGACGGATCAGCTGGTCTTTATAAAGATAACCGGCCTGCAACACTTCCAATACCGTGTTGTCCGCCTGGCTTTCCGTAACCGGTTCCATCATAAAAGCTTCGTGTCTGCCGGGGTCGAATTTTTCCCCTTCTGCGGCCACCGGGCTTACCCCGGCGGACTTCAAGGTATCCAGAAACCGGGATCTGGTCAATCTAAGCCCTTTCAGCAGGCTCTCGAAATCATGTTTCTGCCCGGCCGAAGCCAGGGCCATATCCAGGCAGTCCAGCACCTTGATAAACCCTTCCAGCAATTGCCGGTTATCAGAGACCGCCCTCTTTTCCAGTTCCGCCTGCACCCGCCGCCGGAAGGCTGCCTGCTCCTCACGGAACTCTGTTTTGCGTTCTTCAAAAGCCTCTTCCACTTTTTTCGTCCGCCTTTCCAGCTGCTCGACATAGCTGGGCAGCCGTCTTTCTGACTGAGCCGGCGCTTTTTCCTGGTCATCTGTCATCCAGCGGCGTTTTTCATTGATCTGAAAAGCCGGTTTCTCTTCCGGGGAATTATCTGCTGATTGGTTCATAGCTCTCCTGTTACATTATTTAAGATAAGGTTCCAATTGCTCTATTAAAGAAGCCTGCCCCATCGCTCCGATGATCCGGCCGACCTCCTTCCCGTCCCTGAACACGATCAGACAGGGAATCGCCCGGATTCCGTATTGCCCGGACAGATTCCGGTTCAGATCCACATTTACTTTGCCGATTAACGCCCGGCCAGCCAGGAGGGGAGTAATTTTCTTGAGGGTTTTTCCCATGATCAGACAGGGAATACACCAGACCGCCCAGAAATCGACAATGACCAATTTCCTGTTTTTCAAAACCAGGTCACTGAAGTTCTCTTCGGTTATTTTAATCGGTTTTACCTGGGTCGGCATTCTTTGGTTAATCCCTGGTAATTAGTTAAAAAAACTTGACTTTGCGGTGTCAAATCAGTAGTATCTACTCCTTAACTGTAAATAATATCTTATTGCCGTTTAATAAACAACAGAATGATTACAAAGGAGAAAGATGAGTAATAAGTTGCGCCGAAAAGGGGATAAAAGCCCCAGTGTGAGGGTTACTGAATTTAACAACCGGCTCAGAGAGGTCGATCAAAAGTTTTATCAACTGTATATGCTTTTGCAGGAGGCCGACCAGAGCGCTAAATTCGCCTCTTCTCAAGTGTACGACTTCATGCAGTTCTGCTTCCAGAAGGGATTAGTGGTAGAGGAAGAATACAAGGACTTCGTAAAGGAACAGAATGAAAAGCGGAAAACCGCCGGCGAGATTGCCAAGGACGGGCAGCTTTCCGATGAGGAGAAAATCAAGAAAGCCGAAGAAAAGGGGATACCCTCGGAATGGGTGGTGACTCCCAAGCCGGAAGACCAGGCGGAAGAAGGTGAAGTTGCAGAGGATAAGGGGGAAGAACCGGCAGAGGAGACCCCTGAAAAGACTGACTCGGAAAAATAGCGTTCTTTTTCAATGACCCCCCCCAGAGAGCGGCTTGACCAGGTTCTGGTCAGGCAGGGACTGGCGCTCAGCCGGAGCGAGGCCCGGGGATTGATCATGTCCGGCCGGGTGCTCCTGCAGGGGCGAAAGCTGGAAAAGTGCGGGCAACCGGTGGCAGTAGACGCCTCCCTGGAACTGGTCGGCCAGCGGAGCCGGTTTGTCGGCCGGGGGGGATTGAAGCTGGAGCAGGCCCTCAAAACCTTTGGAATAGATCCCGTCGGCAAGCAAGCCCTGGATGTGGGGGCCTCCACCGGAGGGTTTACCGACTGTCTCCTGCAATACGGCGCCGCCGCGGTAACCGCCCTGGATGTGGGGTATGGCCAGCTGGCCTGGAAACTGCGCAGCGATTCCCGGGTAAGTGTCCTGGAACGAACCAACATCCGGCTGGTCAATCCGGATGATTTTCCCGCCTTTGACATAATCGTCATCGATGTTTCCTTTATATCGCTGAAGCTGGTTCTGCCAGTAGTGTCCAAAATGCTCTCCTCCACCGGCGAGATTATCGCCCTGATCAAGCCTCAGTTTGAGGTGGGCAAGGGGGAAGTGGGCAAAGGGGGAATCGTCAGGGACCCCGAAAAGTATAAACAGGTATTCGATTCAGTCGCCGAGTTTGCCCGTTCCAGCCGGTTGGAGCTGCTGGAAATAATAGACTCTCCTCTTACCGGCGCGAAAGGGAACCGGGAATTTCTGGCCCGGGTTGTTCGAACTTAAAGATTTTTCTTGATTTATGGAGTTTGTATGAGTATAATTCTGCTTCGTTGAAAACATTAAAAGAAAAACAACTTTAGTACATAATTAATGTTTTCAACGAATTAAGTTTTGTTGGCAAAAGATTAACGTTTAAGAAAAAGGAGAAAGAGATATGGGAATACGACCATTGCAAGACCGTATTCTAGTTGAGCGCCTGGAAGAAAAAGAGCAGATCAAGGGAGGGATTATTATTCCTGACAGCGCCAAGGAAAAACCGCAGGAAGGTAAAGTTATCGCCGTAGGAAAAGGAAAAATAGGAAAAGACGGAAATCGGCAGGAAGTGGACGTGAAAGTCGGCGACACCGTACTGTTCGGTAAATACTCCGGCACTGACGTCAAGATTGACGACAAGGAGTTCTTGATTATGCGGGAAGACGACATTCTCGGCGTAATCGGGTAAATACAGTTTTTCGTTTTTTAACTATATATATTTTAAGGAGTAAAGAGAAATTATGGCTAAGCAATTGTTGTTCGACGATAAAGCGCGGGCTTCCGTCTTAAACGGCATAAACCAGTTGTCTGACGCGGTGAAGGTCACCCTGGGGCCCAAGGGGCGTAACGTGGTGCTGGACAAAAAGTTCGGTTCCCCCACCATCACCAAGGACGGGGTAACCGTAGCCAAGGATGTGGAATTGGAGTGTCCTTTTGAGAATATGGGCGCCCAGTTGGTGAAAGAAGTTGCCTCCAAAACCAGCGATACGGCCGGTGACGGCACCACCACCGCTACTGTGCTGGCTCAGGCGATTTACCAGGAAGGGGCCAAGAACGTGACTGCCGGGGCCAATTCCATGGCCGTGAAACGGGGGCTGGACAAGGCCGCTGAAGCCGTAGTAGGCAAGATTAAAGCGATCAGCCGTCCGGTGAAGGACAAAAACGAGATTGCTCAGGTCGGTTCCATTTCCGCCAACAACGACAAGATAATCGGCGACTTGATCTCCGAAGCGATGGACAAGGTGGGCAAAGACGGGGTTATCACCGTGGAAGAAGCCAAGAGCATGGATACCTCCCTTGACTTCGTAGAGGGTATGCAGTTCGACAGGGGATACCTTTCTCCTTACTTCGTAACCGACGCTGAAAGGATGGAATCCTCACTGGAGAATCCCCATATTCTTCTTCATGAGAAAAAGATCAGCAACATGAAAGACCTGCTTCCCATCCTGGAGCAGATCGCCAAGACCAGCCGGCCTTTTCTGATCATTGCCGAGGATGTGGACGGCGAGGCATTGGCCACGCTGGTGGTTAACAAGCTGCGGGGAACCTTGAACGGCTGCGCGGTGAAGGCTCCCGGATTCGGCGACCGCCGGAAGGAGATGCTGGAGGATATCGCGGTGCTTACCGGGGGAAAGGTGATTACCGAGGACCTGGGAATCAAGCTGGAAAACATCACCCTGGACGACCTGGGCGTAGCCAAGCGGATAACCGTGGACAAGGAGAACACGACCATCGTTGAGGGAGAAGGCAAACCGGCCGACCTGGAAGCCAGAATCAAACTGATCAAAAAGCAGATTGAAGACACCTCTTCCGATTATGACCGGGAAAAACTCCAGGAACGCCTGGCCAAGCTGGTCGGCGGCGTGGCGGTTATCAACGTGGGAGCGGCCACCGAGACCGAGATGAAAGAAAAGAAGGCCCGGGTGGAAGACGCCATGAACGCCACCAAGGCGGCGGTTGAAGAGGGAATCGTCCCCGGCGGCGGCATGGCTCTGCTCAAAGCGGCCAGCGCTCTGGAAGGCCTCAAGCTGGAAGGCGATGAGCATATCGGCAGCTCGATCATGAAAAGAGCTTTGCAGGAGCCGATCAGACAGATCGCAGAAAACGCCGGTCAGGAAGGTTCGGTAGTGGTTCAGAACGTGCAGGGGAAAAAAGATAACTGCAACTGCGGTTACAATGCCCTGACCGATACCTATGAAGACCTGATCAAAGCCGGGGTAATCGATCCGGCCAAGGTGACCCGCTGCGCCCTGCAGAACGCGGTCAGTATCGCCGGATTGATGTTGACCACCGACTGCCTGATTACCGATCTTCCGGAAAAGAATGAAGGCGGAGCAGCAGGAGGAATGCCCGGCGGCATGCCCGGAGGAATGCCTGGCGGCGGAATGTATTAAACAACGCCTGTCCTTAAAAGCCCTTCCCTTTTCTGTTTTTTTCTAAAATCAGGAAAGGGTAAGGGCTTTCTTCTTTTCATTAATGTTGATCGGCCAAGGAGTGGATTATGTCTGACACGGAACCGGATGAAGGCTTCAAAATAAGGGATCGGCGGTTTTCCGCGTTAAGCGAGGAGGAAAAGAATAAAAAGCAGGAGGAGCCGAAGGCGGTCGAAAGCGGGCCTGACCAGGCTAAATCCGAAGCGCCTGGAAAAATAGATTTTTTATCCTTTCTTTTTTCTCTCTCCACTTCAGCCATGATTCAACTGGGGCTGATCCCCGACCCGCATACTAATCAGACCGCCAAAAACCTTGAGCAAGCCAAACAGACCATCGATATCCTGGGAATTTTAGAACAAAAGACCAGGGGAAACCTGACCGGGGAGGAAGGGAAATTCCTGCAGAACTCTTTAACTGAACTGCGAACAAGATACGTGGATTCAGTCAAGTAACCGGAGAACTGAAGATTGATAGAGGTAAGGAATTTAGTAAAAGATTACGGTAATTTCCGGGCGATCGACAATATTTCCTTTGAGGTGAAAGAAGGGGAAATTATGGGGTTTTTAGGCCCGAACGGAGCCGGAAAAACCACCACCATGCGGATTTTATCCGGATACATGAAGGCGACTGACGGCCAAGCCCGGATCGCCGGTTTAGATGTATTCGACAACCCGCTCAAAACCAAGCGGTTCACCGGGTACCTGCCGGAAAGCACCCCTCTTTATTCCTACATGAGGGTAACCGATTTTCTGGATTTCATGGCTTCGTTCAACGGCCTTGCCGACCGCCCGGCCAGAAAGAAAAGGGTTGAGTACGCGGTCGAAAGGTGCGGCTTGAAAGAGATCAGAAACCGGATCATCGGGCATCTCTCCAAGGGAAACAGGCAAAGGGTGGGAATCGCCCAGGCCCTGGTGCACAACCCCAAGGTTCTTATTCTGGACGAGCCCACCATCGGTCTGGACCCGAATCAGATCATCAATATCCGCAACACCATCCGCGACCTCAAGAACGAGCATACCATAATCCTGAGTTCCCATATCCTTTCCGAGGTAAGCATGACCTGCGACCGGGCCTTGATAATCGACCGGGGCAGCGTGGTGGCCATGGACACCCCGGATAAGCTTTCCACCCAGATGGAAGGGGATAACCTGCTGGCCTTTATCCGCTGTTCGGGAAAGGAAGAAGCGGTCATGGAAGCCCTGAAAACGGTAAAGGGAGTGGACAAGGTCGACCGGGAAAAAGACGGTTACCTGGTAAACATTAAGGCTGATCAGGGAAACCTGGAGGATCTGCCCCGGTTGATCATAGCCAGGAACTGGGATCTAAGGGAATTTTCTCCCCAAAGACTCTCCCTGGAGGATGTTTTTATCAAGCTTACCGGGTCGGAAACAGAGGAGGATAACCGATGAGTTCCTTTCTCGCTTTGGTAAAAAAAGAGATAAGCTCCTATTTTCTTTCTCCCATCGCCTATGTGGTGCTTACCGTATTCTTACTGCTGTCCGGGTATTTCTTTTTCAGCCTGACCGCCGAGTTCAACATCCAGTCGATGCACTACATGCGCTATCAGGGAGCCGGCGGTGTTCCCGAGATAAGCGTCAACAACGTAATTATACGGCCGCTTTTTTATAACATGAGTATCGTTTTATTGCTGATCGTTCCCTTGTTCACCATGAGAATGTATGCTGAGGAAAAGAAGTCGGGAACCCTGGAACTGCTCAAGACCGGCCCGGTTTCCAACACCTCTTTAACCCTGGCCAAATACCTGGGTTCTCTGGCCGTGTTCCTGATAATGCTTGTCCTTACCGCCTTTTATCCGGTAATACTGTCTTTTTTCGGCAATCCCGATATCGGACCGATAGCGACCGGGTACCTGGGACTGGCTTTGATGGGCGGGGTGTTTATCGCCGTCGGCAGCCTGGTTTCCTCGTTTACCGAAAACCAGATAATAGCGGCGGTTGCCACCTTCGGGACTCTTTTGCTGTTGTGGGTAATCAGCTGGGCCAAACATTTCGTGGGGCCGGTCTTTGGAGAGATTCTCTCTTATTTTTCCATTATCGAGCACTACGCTGATTTTGCCAAAGGGATTGTGGACACCAAGGACGTGATCTTTTATCTTACTTTTATGGCGGGTCTCCTGTTCCTTACCCGCCAGTCGCTGGAAATGAACTGATGAAAAAACTGAAGGTATTCCGAAAAAACATGGCGGTCATGGGGGGAATCGTGGTGGCCATGATTATCCTGGTTAATTTTATGGCATCCCGGCATCACCGGCGGTTCGATTTTACCTATTCCGGGGATTACTCCCTGTCTTCCCAGACCCTGAAACTGATCAAGGGCCTGGATTCCCCGCTGAAGATCAGGATCTTCGACAAACCCGGTTCTCATTTACTCAGGAGCGCTTCCGATCTGCTGGAAGAGTATAAGTACCACAGCGACCATATCCACGTGGAGGAGATCGACCCGGACCGCCAACCGGCGGTAACCAAAAAATACAAGGTGAAGCGTTACGGAACCATTATATTGGAATACAAAAAGAAAACCGAGAAAGCGGATAAAGGGGATGAGGAAGCGATTACCAACGCTATCCTTAAACTCACCCGCGACTTGAAGAAGACCGTCTATTTTCTCAAAGGGCACGGGGAAGGAGACCTGGATTCAAACGCCAAAGACGGGTACTCGATGATATACAAGGAGATCCTGGGGCAGAATTACGAGGTGAAGCAGTTGTTGCTGATGAGGGCGGAAAAGGTGCCGGACGACTGTTTCGTGCTGGTGGTGATGGGTCCCCGGAAACCGCTGCTGCCCAAAGAGGAAAAAATCCTGAACGCCTATCTGGATAAAGGGGGCAAAGCCTTTT
Source organism: bacterium (assembly GCA_046757225.1). Classification (GTDB taxonomy): domain Bacteria; phylum SZUA-182; class SZUA-182; order JBHHXV01; family JBHHXV01; genus JBHHXV01. The sequence continues at coordinate 16,890 of JBHHXV010000004.1, read as the reverse complement.
TTCTGCTCGATCCCACGCCTGACGGAGTGGGGCTGATAAAATTCATGAGCCGGTGGGGCGTCAAGGTGGGCGAAGACGTGATCGTGGATAAGATGAGCCGGCTGTTCGGCGGTGATTATTTTATGCCGGTGATCAATAACTACAATAAACATCCGATCACCGAGGGGTTTACCATCGCCTCCTTTTTACCGCTCACCAGGTCGGTGACCCCTCTGCCTTATGATAAGATTAATAAAGAAAAGATCGATCCGGTTTCTCTGGCTTTTACCAGCCAGGGAAGCTGGGCGGAAACCGATTTGAAAAGCCCCGAAATCTCGTTTGATGACGGGAAAGACACGGCCGGGCCGGTAAGCGTTATGGTGGCGGTCAGAACCACCGCCGAAAAACCAGAAAAACAGCCTAAAAAACCGGAAAACAAGAAAAAGGAAGAAGAAGGAGCGCTCGTGGTAATGGGAGATTCGGATTTTGTCAACAATTCCTACTACAATCTTTCCGGCAACTCGGATCTCTTCCTGAATATTATCAGCTGGCTGGCCGAAGAGGGGGATCTTGTGTGTCTCCGCCCCAAGCCAAAGACGGCCAGAGCCCTGGCCATGACCGACGATCAGGTGAACCTGCTTTTTTATCTGACCGTGCTGGTCATGCCGCTGCTGGTGATAATCTCCGGGGTGGTGGTCTGGTCAACCCGCCGTAAGTAAGAACCTCTTGAATTCACCGGAGTCCGGCTTTTACCGTGAAAAATACCGGAGTGGAGTCTCCCCCTGTTCTTGGGGGGAACCAGCTCTTTTCATCATGAAGGGGTGACGGATGGCCCGTCATGAAAAATTTTGAGTAAAAACAATCTTATTCTGGGTTTGATCCTGGCTCTGCTGACCGGAGGAGCCTATTATTACGAAACGGTAATAGTCGCCGGACAGCGGCAGGAAATCGCCCGTTCCAAAAAGCTGGTGGACTTCCAGGTGAAGGATGTACAGGAATTCACCCTGGAGCGTGATTCAGGAGAGAAATACCAGTGCAGACGCCGGTCGGAAACGGCATGGGATATCCTGGATCCGCTGAAGGCCCCCGGGGACGCGGAGATGATCGATAATATCCTGGACAGCGTCCGGACCGCCGATATTGAGCGGGTCTTAATCGAGTCAGCTAAGGAAAGCGATCTGGCTGATTACGGTTTCGATAAACCCGCGTTCAAGATAGAACTGCATATTCCGGGAGGGAAAGCCACGGTACTGATCGGCAGCCAGACCCCCACCCAGAAGTCTTATTACGCCCGTCTCAAGGGCGCCCCCCGGGTACTGATCGTTCCCTATTCCATTGTCTACGGCCTGAAAAAGGATCTGTTTACCATCCGGGACAAAAGCGTCATCTCCCTGGAGGTCAAGGAGGTGGAAAGGCTGGAATTGGAATACGGCAAAGCCAGTCTGGTTCTGGAGAGGGAGGGGGAACTGAACTGGAACTTAAAGAAACCAGCGGAAAAGGAACTGGACCGCTACGAGGTGGAAGCCTTTATCCGAAAACTGGACTATCTGCAAACCAGGAAATTTCTGGACGCCGTGGATCAAACCAAAGCCGGCTGGAAAAAGGAATACGGTTTCGATGACCCGCCAATCGTAATAAAAGCGACCATCGGCCCTGGTCAGGAGACCAAGAGGTTGATCGTCGGGAAAAAGGAACAGGACGGGCGGTTGTTTTACGTGCGGCGGCCGGGCCGGAAAACCATCTATGAAATCGATATGGACAGTTTCAATGCTTTAAGGAAAAAGCCGTTTGATTTTGAGAAAAAGTTTATTTTTTCTCTGGAAAGGGATAAAATCAAGCGGATTGAGATTAAAAAACCGGAAGGAACGGTCGTCTTGAAAAGGGAAGGAGACTCGGACAACTGGACGATTATCCGGCCCCGGGTAAGTAAAGCGGATACCAGGGCGGTGGACAAATTCCTGGGGATGATGACCTCCAAGGTGATAAAGGGGTATGTGGAAAAGATCGGGGATGAAGTGGCCGGGTTCGACCGGCCGAAAGCGGTTATCGCTCTCACCCTGGACGGGGAAAAAGAACCCCGGATATTGACGGTGGGCAAGGCCAGGAACGAAAAACTGGGTTATGCCAAGACCGGAGAAAAACAATTTCTGATAGGACTTGAGACAGCGGCTGTTTTCCTGCGGGACTTGAAAGCAAAAGAAACCAATGAGCGAAAAAAATAATTTAAATAAAATTTTCGGAATAGCGGTCGCCTGCCTGGTGATAATCACCATGATCAACCACTTCGGGGGGAAAAAGCATAAAATCTATAAAGAACCCCTGCTCGGCAAAAGGGATTATTCCCGGATAATCACTCCCGAAACCTTTGTCCAGCTGGCCGAAAGACTGAACCCGGCCGTCGTGAATATCAGCACCACCAAGACCGTAAAAAGAAACCCGCATCATCGCGGTTTCGGCTCTCCTTTTTCCCGCCGTAACCCATACAGCAGCCCGTTCGACGAATTCTTCGACCGCTTTTTCGGGGGAATTCCCCGGCGGAAATTCAAGCAGAAAAGCCTCGGCTCCGGTTTTATCATCAATACCGACGGTTATATTATTACCAACAACCATGTGGTTACCGACGTGGATGAAGTCAAGGTCACCCTGAATGACCAGAGGGAATTCACGGCCAAGGTAATCGGAACCGACGCCAAACTGGATATCGGCCTGATAAAGATAAAATCATGGAAAAGCCTGCCCACGGCGATTCTGGGGGATTCCGACCGGCTGAGGGTAGGTGAATGGGTCATGGCTATCGGCAACCCCTTCGGCCTGGATCACACGGTCACCACCGGAATCATCAGCGCCAAGGGAAGGGTCATCGGCGCCGGCCCCTATGATGATTTCATCCAGACGGACGCCTCCATAAACCCGGGCAACAGCGGCGGTCCCCTGTTCAATCTGGCCGGGGAAGTGGTGGGCATCAACACCGCTATTCTGCAGAGCGGTCAGGGGATAGGTTTCGCCATTCCCATCAACATGGCCAAGGATATCCTGGACGACCTGACCGTAAAAGGGGAAGTAATCAGGGGCTGGATGGGGATCATGATCCAGAAACTGACTCCCGGCCTGGCCAAATCATTCGGTCTGGACAACAATGACGGCGCCCTGGTGGCGGAGGTGGTGTCCGGGTCTCCGGCTGACAGGGGAGGGATAAAGCCCGGCGATATCGTAGTCAGCTTCGGTAACGACCAACTCCATGATTACGGGGAACTTACCCGGTTGGCGGCCAAGACCAAACCCGGCACCAGGGTAAAGATAAAGATTATCCGTAATGGCCAAGAAAAGGAACTGGACATAGAAATCGCCGCCATGCCTGATAATCCGGATGAACTGAGTTTGACCCGTACCAGTAATTCCGGGAAACTGGGGCTTACTGTAGGGGAGTTGACCGATAAATTAAAGAGCCGCATAGGAATAGCGGTAGATCACGGAGTGGCGGTGAAAAGAGTGGAACCAGGCAGCCCGGCGCAGCAGGAGAAAATCCGCAGCGGTGACGTTATCGTGGAGATCAACCGGGAAAAAGTGGCGTCAGTGGATGATTATAACCGGATGATCGGTTCCCTGAAATCCGGGGATTCGGTGCTGCTGCTGGTGGCCGGGGACCGGCACACCCGTTATGTTTCTTTAAAGATTCCTTAAAGGGTACCTTCTTATTGCCTAATAACCAGCCTGCGCTTGCGAACGAAGTGAGCCAGCAGGCGTAAATTGCAGGAGTGCTTATGTCAGGTTCTGCCTGAACATGCTATGTTCCCATGCATGAAGAAATCAGAATAATCAATGAAATGGTCCGGGCTGAGACCGCTTTTCTCGATGATCTTTTCCGGGAGATGGAAAGAACGGTCGTGGGGCAGAAAGCTTTACTGGAGCGGCTGTTTATCGGTCTTTTGTGCGGGGGGCACCTGCTTATAGAAGGGGTTCCGGGACTGGCCAAAACCACTGCCGTAAAAACCCTGGCCGAGGCGATCGACGTCGCCTTCAAGAGGATTCAGTTTACCCCGGATCTGCTGCCGGCCGACCTGCTGGGAACCATGATCTACAACCAGAAGACCGAAGAATTCGTTCCCAAAAAGGGGCCGCTCTTTTCCAATATTATCCTGGCGGACGAAATAAACCGGGCTCCGGCCAAGGTGCAGAGCGCCCTGCTGGAAGCGATGCAGGAAAAACAGGTCACCATCGGGGACACCACCTTCCCCCTGGATGATCCCTTTATGGTGCTGGCCACCCAGAACCCGATCGAGCAGGAGGGCACCTATCAACTGCCCGAGGCCCAGGTAGACCGCTTCATGTTAAAGATCAGGATCGATTATCCCTCCAAAGAGGATGAACTGAAAATCCTGGACCGGTATATGGATGTTGAACAGATTCCGGCGAAGAAGGTCATTACCGTCGAACGGATAAGGCAGGCCCGGTCGGTGTTGCATCAGATCTACCTGGATGAAAAAGTGAAACATTATATCCTGGATGTGGTTTTCGCCAGCCGGAAGCCGGCTGATTACGGCCTGAACATGGACGGCCTGATAGAATACGGGGCTTCCCCCAGAGCCACCCTCTACCTGGCTCAGGCGGCCAAGGCGCACGCCTTTATCAAGCGCCGGGGATATGTCACTCCCGAAGACATCAAACTGATCGGCTATGATGTCCTCCGGCACCGGATCACTCCCTCATATGAAGCGGAAGCGGAGGGGATCGACTCGGAAGGAATCGTCAGGCAGATCTTCGACGGGGTTCCGGTTCCTTAACCTGCGCAATCGTAAAATATGCTTCCCAAGGATATCATCAAAGAGATCCGCAAGATCGAAATCCAGACCGGCAAGCTGGTCAACGAGGTGCTGGCCGGGGAATACCACAGTATCTTCAAGGGGAGCGGCATGGAGTTCTCGGATGTGCGGATTTACCAGGAAGGGGACGATATCCGCCAGGTCGACTGGAATGTTACCGCCCGCACCGGGTTTCCTCATGTAAAACAGTTTATCGAAGAGCGGGAACTGACCATCATGCTGCTGGCGGATGTAAGCGCTTCGGGAACCTTCGGCTCTCATTGCAGGCTAAAGCGGGAGATGGCCGCCCAGGCCTGCGCCATGCTGGCTTTTTCCGCCATTCAGAATAATGACAAGATCGGAGCGATCATCTTCAGCAACCGGATCGAGAAATTCATTCCCCCGAAAAAGGGCCGCAAACACGCGCTTCAGGTAATCAGAGAGCTGCTTTATTTCTCCCCCCGGGAGCAGGGAACCTCGATCAAGGAAGCGATCAACTATTTAAACGGGGTGATAAAGCGCCGCTGCGTGGTCTTTCTGGTGTCCGATTTTCTGGATGAGGGGTATGAGCGGGTAATGCGCTATGCCGCCAGGAAACACGACCTGATAGCCATTAATGTAACCGACCCCCATGAAGAGGAGTTGCCGGACTTGGGTCTTATTTCCATTGAAGACCCGGAGACCGGGGAGAGCGTCTTAATCGACTCCTCTGACCGGATCGCCCGGCAGCAGTACCGGGAACTCCGGCAGACATTCCGGGAAAATCGGCGGAAACTGCTCAGATCCATGGGGGTGGATCAGATAGAATTAAGCACGGACAGGTCTTTTGCCGATCCGCTGGTCCGGTTTTTCAAACTTCGGATGCGTTTGAGATCATCCCGCCGGGCGACCGGTTGACTTTTATTGATGTATTATAAGATAATCAGGTTTATATAGGAGTAGAAAATGGATCAAGCGTTACGACAAGAGATAGACAGTTTAAAATCAGCTTCCGCTGATAAGGTTCTGGCCTGGGCTTACGAAAGATTTGGCAACAAAGTGGCTTTGGCCTGCAGTTTCGGAGCCGAAGATATGGTGTTGATCGATCTGATGGTCAGGATAAGCCCTGATTACCGGATTTTCACCCTGGATACCGGCCGCCTTTTCCAGGAAACTTATAATCTGATGGATAAGACCAGAAAGAAATACGGTATCAAGATTGAAACCTTTGTTCCTGATACCGCGGAATTGGAGGAAATGTCCCGGGAAAAGGGATACAATCCTTTCTATAAAAGCGTGGAAGACCGGAAAAGATGCTGCGTTGTCCGGAAGATGGGGCCTTTAAAAAGGGCTTTGGCTACTGTGGACGCCTGGGTCTGCGGGCTGCGTCAGTCACAGTCGGTTACCAGGTCGGATATGGCCAATATTGAAATAGATAACAACGGAAAGGTAAAAATCAATCCGATTATTGCCTGGTCAGAACAGGATGTCTGGGATTACATCAAGAAGCATGAGGTTCCCTACAGCAAACTTCATGACGAGGGCTTTCCCAGTGTCGGCTGCCGTCCCTGCACCAGAGCGGTCAAGGAGGGTGAGGACGTGAGAGCCGGCCGCTGGTGGTGGGAATCTCCCGAAACCAAGGAGTGCGGTTTACATTCTAAAAAATAACGGTGTCTTGAAAATTATAATTTCAGGTACCCTAAGCCCGGGCCGGAGTGGTGAAACTGGTAGACGCACGGGACTCAAAATCCCGCGGGGGCAACCTCGTGTCGGTTCGATTCCGACCTCCGGCACCATTTAAGATCAAGGAGTTGGCTTGTTATTATTGCCGAGCTCCTTTTTTTTCGGAATTTCAAAAGGGAGCTGGCAGATATCACTCAAATTTATTAATAAAGCTGATTAAAGAAGTAACCATGACGTGGGAAAAAGATGCCCTTGCGGGAAAGAAGGGATTAATCTACAGCGCCATTATCCTTGCCAGCCTGTATATGATTTCCCTTTTGCTTGCTTATAACACCTATAAGGAAGGCATAAAGGGATTCGACCACCTTGTCAGTCATATAATACCACCATACATTAATACTCCAGAGCTTATTCCCAAAGAAACCAAAAAGGCTATTCAGGCTGCCTTTCCCTGGGCTGTTCTTGTTTTTATAACTCTTTACACTTCTCTGGTGACGTTATGGCGAAAAAGGAGGGACAATTTCCTCTCTTTTTCTCATTACGCTCTTCTTTTCCTGTTGCAGGCCCTAATTATTAATATTTTCTTCTTTTCCAGCAACAGGCATACCCTCATCGTCCTTATTTTGTGATTCTTTTAACCATATCCGATATTTCGGTCAGAATCGTAAAGATGCCTGTCGTTCTACGGATAAAAACCTTTTTTATGGAAAGCCCGCTTTCTCCTTATATATTTGCAACTTCCGTAATATTTATGTTATATATATATCTTATACTTTCAACAGGCCCTGGTCCCCTTTCACCTTAAAAAAACCGGAAGAAGTGATGGTTCGAAACAAAATGAACGCCATAGCGCTCCTTCTCTTGCAACTCTCCGCAGGGACGGCCTGCAACCGCTTCTCATCCGGCATAAGCTCCAGCTCAATTGACCGGCTCTTTAAGGAATTGGCCATAACCCCCAAGGCGGTGTGGTTGGTCGACGCCGACCGTAACAGAAATGACACGACAGAGTTCTTGGCAGATAGCGCTCCCGGTCACAACCGCCTTGAATTAATAGGGAACCTTAATATTAAAAAGGGAACGCATCTGAGAAGAGCCCTTTCCGGCTGGTCGGATAAAAACTATCTGAGGAAACAGGATTTTTCCCTGAGCGGAAGTTCGGTGAGCATCGGATGCTGGATATACCTGAAAGGGCCGCAACCCCCTATGGCTACCATTATGGATAATAAACATAGTGGTACATCCGGTTTGCTGTTCAGCGTTGTGAAAGGAAACAGGGTGCAGCTGCATATCGGCAACGGCGATTTTTCCAAGGCGATAGTTTCAAAAACTCCCCTTACCTATAATGCCTGGCATTTCATTACAGCGGTAAACGATGGTATAAACCTGTATATTTTTATCGACGGCCGGTTTACTGACATCTCATTGAGCACAAATGTTAATGTCAGTGTTGAGAAAGGTTTAACAATAGGCCAATGGTGTGGGGTCTTCGGCAGGGGGTTACGGGCTGACACTCTCCTGCAGGAGGTTTTTGTGGTTGAGCAACCACTCACGCTCAGCCAGATAGAGTACCTGTACCATGGACGGTAAAAAAGAAGCGAAACAGATCATACCTGAAAGCTGGTATCTGCCGCTTTTTCTGATCATAGGCATCCCCCTCTCCCTGTACGCTTATGCCGGAGGTTTTGCCCACCCCTTCAGAAGCGATATGTATCTTGCCTATAACTTCTTTAATTCCCTTTCCTTTAATATTGAAGGTATCTTAAAGGCTTCCCAGTTTGAGATCTTCGGCCACAAAAGAATCATGCCCCTTTCCCACGCCTGGATGTTCTTTCAATATAAAACCCTGGGCACCAACCATCTTTTACATCACCTGCTGCAATATTCAATCCATCTCATAAACTCAATACTGATCTTTTTTTTGGTGAAGAAACTGCATAGAAACAGCCTGGTCGCTTTTATCAGCTCCCTGCTGTTTTTAACCTTTTACAGCCACTTTGACATCATCAACTGGACCTATCATACCTTTGTCATGCTGAGCTGCACCTCCTTCCTAATAGCCTTTCTGGCCATTCAAACATATTTTCAAAAACCTAAACAGATATACCTTTTCGCGGGGCTTGTTCTGCTGTTTTCCGCGATGCTTGTTTATGAGTCTAATGTTTTGCTGCCTTGTTCGGGTGTCCTGTTCTTTTTGTTTTTATTTTACCGGAATAAACCAACCGACTTCGATGTTAAAAAGCCCCTTAAATTTTTAAGCGCAGGCGTGTTTATAAGTTATCTGATTTTTCTGGCCATCTTTTATGTAGAAAGCCAGCATTACAAGAGTCCCGTATCTTCTCAAATTCAGGATCAGGATATTGAAGTAGTTGACCTCCGGCAGAAGGCTGTTAACGATCCCTGGGAAGCGGCCGAGCGGCTTGGCATCAGCCGGACACAACTGAACAGGGCCTCCGGCGGCGCCGGTAACGGTGAGGTCGAATTTTCCCAGATGTTTACCTGGAAGAATATAATAGGAGCTGTATTGTCAACGACCGATACCCTGCTGGACACCATGATCATAAAAAACGCCGGGTTTCCTTCGGAAATAGATATAGGAGATATCATTTATCTGAAAAAGACCACCTTTCAACCACGCTCAGTCGTGTTTATAGCCGCATCCGTATGCCTGTTCGTTTTCCTGATCTCCTTCAGGCTTAAGAAAAAAGATATTCTATTACTGTTATTATTTTTCGTAATATTAACATCCAGCACCTTTATAATTTCTCTGGGCAGAGGATTAACCGCGCCGCCCGGCTATGTTCCCAGTCAACCCCATTACGCCTATTTCCCCAATATAATCATTCTGTTAATAGTCTCGTTTCTGATTAATGAAAAGGGCAGTTTTAAATGTAACAACGGTTATCTGCTCCTGATCGCCACCCTTGTTATAACGGTCTTAAACAGTGTAAAGATTCATGAACATACGGCATTGACCTCGGAAAAACTCTCCGGCTTGAGCCGGCACATATCCGAGATCAAAAAGATCGAGGAAAAAGGGGATAAGGAGGCAAAGATATTTATTGACTTTCCCGTTTTCCAAGCCAACAAAACCTTTAACCTGGGAACGGATATCGCCCTGGATGTCTATTTTAAAGATATCATCACCAAGAATATCTATGAAGCCAAATACCTTTACAACCAGGAAGAAGGGATTTCTTTAAACCCTTTATACGGCAAAAATTATTATGGGAATAAGGATTTTACGGTTGAGTTTATTTACTACCAGGGGTATCAACATAACATTAAGGGTTTTACCTTGATTGGCAAAAGGAGGGGAACCTGGTGGCTGGGGGTCAGTGTAAACGGGCAGTTGCAGCTGAAAGCTGATCTGGTTAAAGGCAGAGAAAGGGTTCAGCGAGTCTTTAAAACAGGAATCATCATTCCTCCGGGAAAATGGCATCACCTGTCAGCGCAGAGAGAAGGGGACAGGTTCTATCTGGCCCTGGACGGTGAAGTAAAATTAGCTATGGATGTCAATGACTATGACATTGATATAGATAAAGAAACATCTGATATACTGGGAGAAATTTATACGGGAGCCGGGTCGGTGGTTTTTGCTAATCGATTATATATCAAGGGCGGAATGGCTAAATATGATCTGAAGGGTAAAGAGGTTGGAAATAAGGTGAAGGTTTCATCATTCGCCCCCCCCTGGTAAAGTTTTTTGGCGGCATACTTTAACGCAAGAGCAATGAAATGAAAAGTGGCGATAATATAAGAGAATCGGTAAGCCGTTTTTTTCCGGTGGAGAAAAAGCTTTATATTACGGCCGTTGCCTTGGTCGTTCTGCTCCTGGGTTCATATGGTTTATTTGTTTCCCATACTTCCGAGCCGGTCTACAGCGTAAGTTCCCAGTTGGGAAGCGCTGTTCCTCCTTTTTCCCGTCCGGGGGTCTGGCACATGGAAACTTCTTTCGTAGATTTTCCCAGCCTGGTGTGGATCTTAGCTGATTTCGGCAGCGAGGAAACAGTTACTTCGCTGGCCGCCAGGCCCCGGCCGGACCTACCTGAACAAATCTGGAAAATAGCGAGACTGGAGGGAAGCCAGGATGCCCTTACCTTCACAAAAGTGGCGGATATAAACAGGGACAGCGCCTCGCAGGATGATGACTGGCTCACGTGGCGCTTTCAGAATAAGAAATCTTACCGGTACTACCGGATATCCATCATATATCCGTTCAGCAAGCCGGTAGCTCTTTCCGACTTGAAATTGCTGCCGGTTGAGCATAGGCCTGTCTATTCCTCCAGTCCCCATATGCCCAGCCTGATTCCGGATAATCTGGGAGATGATAACCCGTCCACCATATGGCACACGTCTCTTGAGGCTTCCAGGGTAAGTAAAGTATATATGGCGATGGTCGATCTGGGCAGGAGAAACGAACAGGTCATGACCTCTTTTTCCATCAGCGACGCCGGGAAATTCCGGAAAGAGATAAGACTGGAGGGAAGTCAGGATGGGGCTGCCTTTGAGAGGATCGTTGATGTCGACGAAAAAAGCGCTGACAGCGAGGGGAGCCGGTGTAAATGGAATATTGAAAATAATAAAAGTTACCGGTTCTACAGGATCCTGGTGACAGACCATATCCCGTTTCCTGAACAGAAAGAATTACTGTTGCTGAAATATTATGTTTACCCCTACCCTTTTCCGTTTGGACGCGGGGAATCGTTCGGCCGGGTGGAGCTTATGACGAAAGCGGGCGAAATCTATACCCCGAACAATATAAGCGCCCGGTTCAGGGACGGCGTGCCATCGAGTTTCTGGCACTCATCGACAGACCTGAAAATACTTTCCCGACCTAGCTGGATCAAGGCTGATTTCGGTTGCGGGAAGATAGTTACCTCACTGGATGTCAGGCCCAGACCGGGTTTTCCCGGGCAAACCTGGAAGAGGGCGAGACTGGAAGGAAGCGAGGACCGGCTTACCTTCAGAAAAGTGATGGACTTGGACAGAGAGGACGCCTTCGAGGATAATGATTGGCTGAAGTGGCGCTGTAAAAACAACAAGCCTTACCGGTACTACCGGATATTCATAACCGACCCCCTGGGCAAGCCCCTGGCTATTTCAGATATACAGCTCCATTCCAGTTTTATGGCGCAAATCATGAATCTTCCGGAAATGATATCAACCAAGAACTCTGTTTTTGTGCTGCTCATCGCGATGGCGCTGGGGCTCCTTTTTCTGCTGGCCGCCAGGAAGGAAAAGGGCAGAGCGCTGATTTCCCAGATAAAACATCTCGGTCTCAATCTGCTGCTTTTCCTGTTTGTCTTTCTTCGACTGTCAAACAACTGGTGGCTGGAAATGAAAGCGGGCGGACATGCGGAAAACGATATATTTACCGTATCCTCTTCCTATATTGCCAGATTGTGGAGCCACCTGGTCTCTATCAACAGCTTCTCCGGCCTATACAAGTGGATCTTAGCTTTTATCTTCCAGTTGGCACCCTATGACTTCGGGGAAAAGCCGCTGTTTGTCATGCTTCTGGGATATTTCGGCATGATTTACCGTAGCATCAATAAGATTATTATGTTTCCTCTGCCTGTGGACGCGATGTTTAATCTCGTGCTCATTCTTTTCTTCGGCTACCTGACTTTCCTGATGGTTCGTAGATCCGCAGGAATAATATTCGGCTACTTCGCCGCCATCTTAATCTATCTGAATGTCGGCTTGACCAATTACTCCCTGACCGGCTACCACACTACCTTAAGTATCGCCGTCCTGTCGGTGTTTCTGCTTTTATACAGCAATTGGAAAACACTGACCGGTAAAAGGCTTTTTATCCTGGGATTTGTCCTGTCATTCGGTTTTTTCGCCTCCCATCATTTTATAGCTGTCTTTTTCCCTGCCTGCGCTTTTGTTTTATTGTTTACCGACCGGACAACAGAAGAGCCTTTTTTGAGAAGGGCTGTCTTTTTTCTCTCCGGCTGCGCCTCTTTATTCATCTACTTTCTGATACGGGACGCGGTACTTTACACCGGGATTCTGGACAGTTACCGGCAATCGAATGTCGCCCTGTATTTAGACCGGTATACCAGGAATAACCACCCGTTTGTTTATAAGGCGTTGACCACCTCCGCCGGTGACGCCACCAAACAGCTTTACAGCCGGGATTTCTCCTTTATTTATTATTATACGAAATCTTTTGAAGGCCTGTACTTTTTCTGGGTGATGGCCGCCGGAATGGTACTGCCGTTTCTCTATAATAATCTTTACCGGCTGGGGTCGCTGCTCAGCAGTTTCGGGGTCGCGTCAGCGGAAACACCGCTGATAAAACAGCTGAGTAACCCGGATAGACCGGACATCGACCCCCGGCTTACGCGCTTATTTAAATTTTGTGTTTTCATTCTGCTTTTCTCTTTATTGTTCCTGTCTTCGATACCGCTGCCCTATATGGGCAGGGTTTATCTGCCCATGGTTTTTCTGCTTTTACTCGCCGGGACCCTGGGTTTCGCGATTCTTTATAAAAGCACGGAAAAAACCGGCAAAGCGCTTATTGTAGCTGCCATCTGTTTGACAATTATTATGCAGGGAATTAATTACCGTAAGCTTGTCCGTACCCCTAAAGATACAGTTGAGGTATCCAAGTTAGGTACAAGCATACCGGATTTGCGTTCAGCAAAAGAGATTACCGGTTATCTGCGCTCGCTTGGCAAGACCGACACGGTATACCTGGAGCCGTTGGTTTACAATTTCCGGCACCATGCTATATACCGGTATTATGTCTATAATTTCTTCCGGGTACTGATGCAGAAAGGGCTTTATTTTGAAAGGAAGAAAGATAGGAACCGGTTAAAGGAGATAAATACTTTCTTTATAAGTGAGCATGCCTACCTTAATCTGATGAGACAAAAAGTCTCCGGCGGAACAACCTGGGAAAGGTATCTGTCATCTTTTAATATCATGCTTTCCGATGTCTTTAATGTACGTTCTTATTACGTGTTCAAGGTTGGGGACATCTTCAGCGTCCTGAAAGGCTCAAAACCGGAAGACTTTGCCCTGCCCGCCGAATTCGCCCGATATCACTGATCGCTACCAGGCTTGCCGCCACTCGACATCAATCACATTACCGATGATTTTATCTGCAAGGTCATAATCGGCCCGGCCCAGAGCAACGAACAGCTGGGTAACGTAAACCGTCGCTCCCGCTCCCGTATAATAATCTCCCAGGATACTGTTTTTATCAAAATTAATATGATAATCACCGATCTCCCAGACATTTACGACCGTTCCGTTCTGCAGGACATAGAGTTTGCTTTTTTCCTTCTGCAGGATAATGTGACTCCATTTATACTTGGAGATAGTAACATCAGGGACGAATCGCCGGTGAATCATTTCCCCGTCCCTTATCCAATCCGCCTCAAACACCATCCGGCTGTCCCTGGTGATGCTCAGGTTCCAGTCTCCATCCCTTTTGCCCACCACCGTAAACTCCTTAATATTGCGGGGGCTGGTCTGATAATAAACAAAACCGATGGTAAAATCCCTTTCCTCCGGAACCCCTTTATCATACAGGTGATTCTCATATATTCCCCTTTTCCGGTCATAAATATATCTGGCCTTATATACATTCCTGGTTATTATGTCCTCTTTGTGGAAATATACATCCAGGGCGATATCCATCCCTAAATTGAATTTTCTGTCCGGTTGCACAACCGGGAAATCAACGAACAGCTTGAAATCATTTTTGTTCTTTTTCTTAAACTGCTTGATTTCAGACAGATATCTGGTCAGGGTCGCCAGGCTCCTGGTGGTTAAAGCTGTATGCCGGTATATCCGCGCGCTGTTCAAGGTGGCGATGGTCAGGGTGGCGGCCAGCAGCAGATAGCTGAACTGGGCAGCCTTTTCTTTTATCAGAAGCGAGATCAGGACTGCCAGGATCAGGTTGGGAAAGTACGCGTATCTGGGTTGGCTGATGGCGTAGTCTCCCCGGCCCAGGGATATAATAAATATATATGACAGTAAGATGGCAAAAAACAATACTGCTGACGGAACATCCCTCTTTTTAATCTTAAAAGTGACCAGAAAGATAAAGAGAGCGATAGACGCGAGTATAAAAGCTGCGGAAAAAGGGCGGAACGTCACCGGTTCCAGAAAGATGATCTCCCGTATATCGATGCCTGAGGGAAAACCGAAGCCTTTCATAAAGATCGAATTCAGGAAAACTCTCCAGGTGGTTGACCAGGCGTCTGCAATATTGCTGTGGGACAGTATTTGAGAAAAGCTTCTCGCGCCGGCCTGGGAAACATTTTGTAAGGCTTTTGCCTGCCGGTGGGCCTCTGAATAAAAAATGGTGAAAAAAATCATATAACAGAAGGAAACACCGGGGATCAGAATTTTAAGAGCCCTTTTAAAATCGAGTGAAGAGAGTCCGTCTTTATAATGTAAGAACAAAAAGAAAATGACCCCGGAGAGAGGAAGAAACACGTTGGATTCATAAACGAGCAGCGTAAGGAACAACAGGCCGACCGACAGGAAAAGATATCTCTTTTTAGGCTTTTGAAAATAGCTTTGGATAGCCAGGAAGGCTGTCAGGAAGGAGGTGCAGCTCAGCATGACAAAGGTATGATAAGTCCAGTTGATGATGTCGAAGTGGCTGTAAAAGGTGATAAACAGAAGGGAAGCGATACAGGCGGCCAGGTTGTTCCTGGTTAACCTCTTTACCAGAAAATAGGTCAAGACCGAGTTTATAACATGCAGTAAATATTGAAAGAGATGATACAGAAAATGGTTGGTGCCCAGGATCTTATATTGGATGAACATGATCAGATGCGAAAGGGGGATTATCCTTCTGTGGCCGAACATCTCAAACCGGGCGACCTTTAACATATTTTTGAGGTTAAAGGAAAGGGTATTGAAGAAGTTATAGGCCAGGTAGGTATCGCTCCTGAAGGGATGGTTAAACCCGCCGGCATAGGCATACAGGGACATGGGCAGGCCGAACATCAGGAAAAGCAGGAAATACTTGTGCTCCGAGATGCGGGCAGTATAAGGAATTCTGGACAAACCTATTTACTTATCAAGCGTTTTTCCCTGTAGCGCTGGTTTGAGCCTTCGCCGGAAATATGCTGGGAAAAAAAGTCTGCAAACCGTATTTAATGTCAGTGAGCAGGGTCCCGTTTTTCAGGGCGTTTACCGCTCTTCTTCTGAGGAACCTGGGATTGAGGTAAAACTTACGAAAGAATTTATCATAATATTTCACCAGGGTTTCCCGGCTCAAGGTGGGATGCTCGTAAACATACCCGGCTCCGTGCAGGCCGTAAAGCTCCCAGTTTCTGGTCTTGATCAGCCCCTGCCGGTCATACTCGTCGAACAGATCGGTTCCCGGAAACGGCATGGTAATGGTCGCCTTGGCCAGATCAGGCATCAGCTTGAGGGCGAAATCTATCGTTTTATCCATAGTTTCTTCGGTATCGCCGGGCAGGCCCAGCATAAAGAATCCCACGCTTTCTATGCCGGATTTGCGGATCATGTTCATCCCCTTGATACTGTCTTCTATGGAGAGTTTTTTGTTGATGGAGGCCAGGGCCTCGGGATCGCCGCTCTCAAACCCTATTCCCACCTGATAACAGCCGGCCCGCTTGGCAATATCAAGAAACTCCTGATCCACCCGGTCAGCCCTTACGCCGGCCGCCATGTTCCATACGACATCCAGCTTTTCTTTCAACATTAACCGGCAGATCTCTTTGGCCCGGTCTAAATTGGTGGCGAACTGGTCGTCTATGACCCGCAGCTCTCTCACTCCCTGGCTGATCATGTACTTCATTTCCGCGATAACCCTTTCCGGGCTCTTCTTCCTGAACTTGGTATAGGAGATGTTTTTGTTACAGAAAGAGCACTTGTGCGGGCATCCCCGGCTGGTCTCTATCTGACTGAGGGGCCAACGCCTGCTTATCAGTTTGGCGCACCGGTATTTTTCCAGATCATAGAGATCGAGGGCGGGAAAGGGGAGAGAATCCAGATCCTCGATCAACTCCCTGGGAGGAGTTGAGACGATCTTTCCGTCTTGCCGGTAATAAATCCCGTTGATTTCCGCCCAAGGCCGGCCTTCCATTATTTCTATCAGGGTTCTTTCGCCTTCTCCGTAAACCAGGAGATCGAAATCGGAATTATTAAGGCTCTCCTCCGGCAGAGCGGTGGCGTGCGGTCCACCGTAAATCAGGGTCACATTCCCGCCCAGCGTCTTTTTGACCCTTTTGCTGATATCGGCCACTTCAAAAAACAAGGGGGAGGTGGAGGTTATGCCGACAAAGCGCGGCTTATGTTTCTTCAGCATCTCATCAAGTTTTTCATACGGGTTCTCCTCAACCCCCATATCCAGGATAACGGGGCTGAAGCCCTTTTCTCTCGCTACCGCGGACAGCATTGAGTAACTCAAGAGGGGATACCTCTGGATGGCCGCTTGAACCCTGGTGGC
>JBHHXV010000003.1:0-31066 GCA_046757225.1 bacterium | reverse complement strand
TATTTTCAATGACATATAGTCAGCTTTACTATGATTCCCGAATTATTCGGGTTAAACCCGCTTCTTATTCAAAGCTGACCGAGCGGTTTCCCAGCAATTGATTCACGTTTTGAATAAGTTCTTCGCTGGCTGCCACCCGGAAAGCGTTTCCCGCTTCAATTACCGCCTCATATTTCATCGGCAGTACCATCTTGAGATATACCTGGCAGTTCCCCGGATGCTCCAGCAGAATCGTCTGCAGTTCATACAGAATCTTTTCCGTAAGGCCGGGAAGGGAAATATGGAGGCAGGCTTTAGTGGCAATCGTTTCTCTTACTTCAGTCAAGAACTTGACCTGGGTGGCCTTGATCTTTATCTGATCACCTTTGGCGTTTATTTCTCCGCTTACCAGGACCGGTTTGTCCGATTTCACCATCTCCAGAGCCTCACTGAATATATTGGGCAAAATCACCACTTCCACGATTCCTTCCAGATCCTCCAACCCCACAAACGCCATCCGCTCCCCTTTTTTGGTGGTTATCTCTTTCAGGGAGCTGATAATCCCGGCCACCTTTACTTTCTTTCCCTCAGAAACGCCTGACAGACCGGCAGTGCTATGCGTAGCAAATTTTTTTATATCCTTATCGTAACTGGCCAGGGGATGACCGGAAAGATAAAAACCCAATGATTCCTTTTCATAGGTAAGCAGCTTAAATTCGTGCCATTCCGGGATATCGGGAATCTTAACCGCTTTCTGGGTAGAATTTGGTCCGGCCATCAGCTCGAACAGGCTTTTCTGTCCCACGGCCCGGTCTTTCTGGGACTTCTGCCCCAATTCTATACAGCGATCTAAGATTTGTATGTATTGCGAGCGATATTCCTTACCCAGGGAATCGAAAGCCCCGCATTTAATCAAACTCTCCAGCACCCGCCGATTCGCTGACCTTAAATCGATCCGCCGACAAAACTCGTCCAGAGACCGGTATTCTCCCTCCTGCTGTTTCTTGACGATCTCCCGGGCGGCTCCTTCCCCTACGTTTTTAACGGCGGCCAGGCCGAATCTGATCTCCGAACCGACCACGCTGAAATCGACCGAGCTTGTATTTACGTCAGGGGGCAGCACGTTTATTCCCATTTCCCTGCATTCGGCGATATATTTGACCACTTTGTCGCTGTTGTGCTGCTCGGTGCTGAGTAAAGCGGCCATATATTCCGCCGGAAAACGGGCCTTTAAATAAGCGGTCTGATAGGAAACCAGGGCATAGGCGGCGCTGTGGGACTTGTTGAATCCATAACCGGCGAAATAGGCCATCAGGTCAAAAATCTTTTGCGCCAGGGCCTTATCCACCCCTTTTTTTACCGCGCCTTCGATGAATTTCGCGCTCTGCTTTTCCATTTCCGACTGCTTTTTCTTGCCCATGGCCCGCCTGAGGAGGTCCGCTTCGCCCAGGGTAAACCCGGCCATCACGCTGGCGATCTTCATGACCTGTTCCTGGTAAACAATTACCCCATAGGTTTCTTTTAAGATATCCTCCAGCCAGGGATGATCATAGGTGATTTTTACCTCTCCGTGCTTGCGCCGGATGAAATCATCGACCATGCCGCTTCCCAGAGGCCCGGGACGGAACAGGGCCACCAAAGCCACCAGCTCGTCAAAACAGCTTGGTTTAAGCCGCCGGATCAGATCCCGCATGCCGCTGCTTTCCAGCTGGAAAACCCCCAACGTTCTGGCGGAACAGAGGAGTTTATAAGTTTCCGGGTCATCCAGGGGAATTTCACTTATATCAGGGGCGCTCTTTCCTCCGGAAGCGATCAGGTTTATCGCGTTCTGGATTGCCGTCAAGGTGCGCAGTCCCAGGAAGTCCATCTTCAGCAGGCCGATTTTTTCCAGTTCCACCATCCCATATTGGGTGACCACCGGGTTACCGTCGCCTGAAGCTTTATAAAGGGGAACAAAACTGTCTACCGGCTTGGGGGCGATCACCACCCCGGCCGCGTGAATGGAGGCGTGTCTGGTCAACCCTTCCAGAACCAGGGAGGTCTTAACCAACTGTTCCACCTGCGAGTCATTCTGCTGCGCTTCCTTGAGACGCGGTTCCTGAACGATAGCGTCAGCCAGTTTGATGTTCAAGGTGTCAGGCACCAGTTTGGCCAGCTTGTCCACCTCCGCGTACGGCATATCCAATGCCCGGCCCACGTCCCGGATAACTCCTTTGGCGGCCATGGTGCCGAAGGTGATTATCTGGGCCACGTTTTCCCGGCCGTATTTTTTCCGCACATAATCGATGACCTCCTGTCTGCGGTCACAGCAGAGGTCGATATCGATATCAGGCAGGCTGATCCGCTCGGGATTCAGGAAGCGCTCGAATAATAAACCATGTTTTATGGGATCTATGTCGGTGATCTTCAGGCAGTAAGCCACCAGGCTTCCGGCAGCCGACCCCCGGCCCGGCCCCACCGCGATTTTGCGGGTTCTGGCGTAATGGATAAAATCCCAGACAATCAGGAAATACCCGGGAAAACCCATGTCATTCATTATTTGCAGCTCTTCCTTCAACCGGTTTACCAGGGGGTCGTCCAGTCGGCTGATATCCTTGTCTTTTAAAGCGGGAAAACGCTCCCGCAGACCGTCATAGGAGAGTTTGTTCAGGTAGGTTTCCAGGTCGTACCCTTCCGGCACCTGGTAATGAGGCAGGTGGTTGTGCTCGAAATCGAATTCCACGTTGCATCGCTCGGCGATCTCGACCGTGTTGCGGATCGCCTCGGGAACCGAATCGAACAGCCGGTGCATCTCCGGACCGGATTTCAGGTAAAATTCATCGGTGGAAAACCGCATATGACCGGGGTCGTTTATGGTCTTGCCGGTCTGAATACAGAGAAGTATCTCGTGCGCGTAGGCGTCCTCTTTGTTAAGGTAGTGGGTGTCGTTGGTGGCCACCAGGGGCAGGGAGAGTTTCCCGGCTAATTCTATTATTCTCTGGTTGGCGGTATCCTGTTCCGGCAGGCCGTTTTCCTGGAGCTCCAGATAGAAGTTTCCCTCTCCCAGCGCCTCCCGGTAAAAGCCGGCCACTTTTTCCGCCTGCTGCCAGTCACCCTTCAGGAGGCTGGCGGGAACCTCTCCTTTTATACAGGCGCTCATGCCGAGCAACCCCTGCGAATATTGGGAAAGCAGCTCCTTGTCGATCCTCGGATGATAGTAAAAACCGTTCAGGTAGCTTTCGCTTACCAGTTTGCAGAGGTTCCTGTAGCCCTGCTCGTCTCGGGCCAGCAAGACCAGGTGGTATGCTTTGGGGCCGGTTACCGCCTTTTTTTCCCGGCGGCTACCCGGAGCTACGTAAACCTCGCAGCCGATAATCGGTTTTATACCCACCTGAAGACAGCGGGTGTAAAAATCTACCGCCCCGAACATATTGCCATGATCGGTTATGGCCAGGGCCGGCATCTTGTATTCCACCGCTTTTTCCAGCAGGGGTTTCAGCCGGCAGGCGCCGTCCAGCAGGCTGTATTGGCTGTGAAGATGAAGGTGAACGAAATCGCTGTGGTGCATTTACCGCTTTTCGGAAAAAATGATAAAGTTCTGATAAGGCAGGTACTTGAACTCTTTCTTCTTGATAAAACCGGCGGCTTCCACCTCTTTGATCAGCCGGTCGCGGGAAATTCTCATTTCAGTTGGAGGGCCGAACGGGGTCTTGGTTTTCTTGAAATCGATGATCGCCAGGCGTCCGCCTTTTTTAAGAATTTTCCTGATCCGTTTCAGGTATTGGCCACGATCGGTAAAATGGTGAAAGGTGTTGCAGATAAAGACCAGATTCACGGAACCCGGCTTTATTCCCGGCCGGTCCGGCCCGGTTAAGACCGGCTTGATATTGGTAAGGAGGGGAAATTCCCTTTTATTTTTCTGCCTGATATAAGCAAGCATTCCCTGGTCAATGTCTATGGCGTAAACCAGCCCGCTCCGGCCCGCTTTTTCGGCAAAGGGAAAGGTAAAATAGCCGCTTCCCGCTCCGATATCCGCCACCTTGGCTCCCGGTTCCAATGACAAAGAGATCGTGACCAGCTTCGGTTTCTGCCAGGAATCACGCTCAGGGCTTTCCAGCTTTTCTATGTATGACTGGAGGCCTGTCCCCTTAGTCGGTTTTACCCTGTGACAGCCTGAAAAAACCGACAGCAGCAGAGCACAACCAAGCAATCCGTTGTATTTTTTCATCCCTTTCATGGAGGTACTGGAGTGTTATTATTAAATTGACTAGCATGATACCATTGAGAGAGAGAAAATCCAAGATTACAATATGCATATCTGTCAGTTTACTTTTGAATATTTCCCCATAATCGCCGGTATTACTGTAGTGGTGGAAAGGTTGTCCCACTATCTGTCGGCTATGGGTCACCGGATAACCATCGTCACGCCGAATTTTTTCCCGCATTGCCCGAAATCCCCTCACCGGGTCGTTTATTTTCCCCCTCCGCCGGACAACCGGATGACCCCGGCCTGGAAAAAAGAACTCATAAGGCAGGTCTCTCCCAAGATCGCTGAAGTTGATCTGATTCACGCCCACAACGCTCTTCCCTGTGGCTTTTTATCCCTGCTCTGCGGCGCTGAAGCCGTGCCGGTGGTAGTCAGTTGTCACGGTTTTGATCTGATACACTTACCGGAATCGCGTTACGGGTATGGCCCGGAACACCAACCACTGATCCGGCGGGTGTTGGCCAGGGCGGACCACCTGAGCGTCCCCAGTAAAATGCTGCTGTCCCAGGCCGCAAGGCGGGGAGCGAACCTGGAAAAAGCCTCAGTGATTCCCCACGGAGTGGACATTCCGGCGGTCTTGGACTCCGGGTCGGGAAAAAACCGTTACTTATTGTATCTGGGAAGTTTGAACCCGGTAAAAGGGGTGGATCTCCTGCTGAAAGCCTTCTCCCTGATAGCCGGACGAGACAGGAACTTAAAGCTTTACCTTGTGGGGGACGGCCCGGAAAAGGAAAAGCTGGTGAAACAAAGCCTGGAATTGAGACTGGGAAGGGAAGTGCTCTTCAAAAAACCGGCCTGGGGGGAAGCCAAGAACCGGCTGCTTCAGGAAAGCCGGCTGGTAATGGCGCCGTCCCGTTCCGAAAGCTTCGGGCTGAGCGTCCTGGAAGCTCACGCCGCCGGTAAACCGGTCATCGCCTTTGATGTGGGAGGGCTTTCCGAAGTGGTGGCGAATAAAAAAACCGGTATCCTCGTTCCCCCCGGCGATGTGGAAGCAATGGCCAACGAAACCCTTAAACTGCTCGGCAATGAAAAAAAATACCGGGAATACTCCGCGGCAGCCAGAAAGAGAGCGGAATCTTTTTCCTGGGAAAAAGCCGCCCAACGCTATTTAGAGATCTATGGAGAGGCGATAAATCACTCTTTCAGCAGCTCGCGGACATGATCCAGGAGCTCATCCGGACCGGTCTGCTTATGAAGGTAAAGGTCAACCCCCGCATTTCTCAAATCAAGCTCGTCAATGATATTGGTTTGATCAGTGAACATGACGATCTTCATGTTCCTGTAATTATCATCGCCTTTTAAAGCGGCGCAAACCTCTTTACCGCTCACCCGACGGAGGTTCAAATCCATAACAACCAGGTCCGGCCTTTCTCTTTTGGCGGCCTCCAATCCATCGACTCCGTCAGTGGCGGTTATCACCTCGAAACCATCATCTTCAAACATGTCCGTCAGCATGGCCAGAGCAGTCTTACTGTCTTCCACGATCAGAACCTTAGACATTAATTTGTCTCTTTGGCATGCAATCTTTGTTTAACGGGTAAATTTCTTCACTACCCATAAAAGCTGCTCTTCTTTGAATGGCTTGACCAGCCAGGCGGCCGCTCCGGCCTCTCTTCCCTTGTTCTTCAAGTCGTCTCTGTCTTCCGTGGTCAACACGATAACCGGGATGAATTTGAGATTGGATTTCTTTACCTCCTGAATAAAGGTTATTCCATCCATCTCCGGCATGTTTATGTCGGAAAGAATCAGCGAAATAACTATTCCCTTCTCTTGGAACTCAATCAGTTTTTTCAAGGCGTCCACTCCATTCTCGGCCTCAAGAACGTTATACCCCTGTTCGGAAAGAGTATATAAGACCGAAGTCCTGAGAGTGGGAGAATCATCCACTATCATGATATTCTGGGACATGCTTTCCCCCCCTGCATAAGTGTTACATAATTAAGGACTTACCAATTCAATGTATTAGGGACACAACTCAGCAACCGAAATAATGCAACAGTCCATAGACCTCAAAAACCTCTCGAACCCGGGCGCTGGGATTTTTTATAATAATTTCGGTGTTTCTCTTTTCCATTGACTGTTTAAAGGAAACAAACACTTGAACGGTCGAGGTGTCAAGTTTCCTTAACTCGTTAAGGTCGAGAACCAGCGAACCCCCTGAATTCTTGTCGATGAGGTTTTCCAGGTGGGAATGGAGTTTATCCACATCGGTTACCGTGATTTCTCCTGATATTATTATGTTATTATCTTTCTTTTTCTCGAACGCGTACATGTAAGCTTATTTTCGGTAATAACCAACGATAAAATCAGCCATCTCTGGCAGAGAGACGACTTTATTCACGCTGTGGTTGTCTATCGCGCTTTTGGGCATGCCGAAAACCACGCAGGAGTTTTCATCCTGGGCGATATTATAACTTCCCGAGTCTTTCATTTCCAACATTCCTTTGGCTCCGTCGTTTCCCATTCCGGTCAGGATTATTCCCAGGACGTTTTTTCCGGCCGTGTTGGCTACCGAGCGAAACAGAACATCCACCGAAGGCCGATGGCGGTTAACTGCCGGTCCCCCGTTCAAATTAACATAATAACCGTTGGGATCACGCTGAACAATCAGGTGGTAATCACCTGGAGCTATCATGGCGCTGGATGGTCTTATCCGGTCTCCGTTTTCCGCTTCCTTTACAGCAATACGGCAGCGGTTGTTCATCCTTGTGGCAAAGGCCTTGGTGAAACCGGCCGGCATATGTTGAGCCACCACAATTCCGGGAAGCCCCGGGGGAAGCAGATGAAGAACATCATACAAAGCCGATACCCCGCCAGTTGAAGCGCCAATGGCAATAATCGGATCTCTGTTGTTTTCCGGCCGGTATTTCTTCCTCTCCAGCACCGCTCCCACATCGTACTTATCGGGAACATCCAATGTCGCGGCAAGATTCACCGGAAGCTTTTGCCCGGGCGCTTTCGGTTTCTCTGCTGATTTGCGTATCCTGGCTCTGGCCGCGGCCTTGATTTTGCTTTTTATCTCATCAGCCAGTTGATCAAGATCCGCGGGAACGGATGGTTTGGTGACAAAATCCACCGCTCCCGCTTCCAGACAGGCTATGGTAATGTCGCAGTTGACCTTGGTAAGGGAACTGACCATAATTACCGGCATCGCTTTTTCCGCCAGCAGGATTTTCAGGAATTCCAACCCGTTCATCCTGGGCATCTCTACGTCCAGGGTGATTACGTCCGGGTTTAACCTCTCAATCTTTTTCCGGGCGAATATAGCGTCCTGAGCAGTGGCCACCACCTCTATTAAAGGATCATCGGAAAGTATCTCTTTCAATAACTGCCGAATTAACGCTGAATCATCAACAATTAAGACTTTTATTGGTGACATATACTAAAACAGGGTGATTTCTTGTTCTGCCGCCTTCTTTTTAAACAGATTGCATTTATATCTGTCCTCTTCGTCAAAAACAGCGCTGTTGTCTCTTATGGGAACCTTTTTGGACAAAACCCGGCCGGTGCGGGAGAAAAAAAGAATCTTTCTCCCGTAATCACCACCGACATCCTCACTGATAACATGAATCTTTTCTTTTTGAAAAAAGGTCTTGGCAAATAAGATGTTGGAGCTGGGAATATCCCCGTCTGAATGCCGGAATCTGAGCACCTTGCCCCCTCCGAATATCTTGGCCTGGAAGTTTTTCCGGTGGGCTCCCGCCTTGAGCAGCTCTCCTATCAGCAGCTCCATGGCGTACATACCATACCTGCCTGTCTCGGAACTGACATAATCCTCTTTATCTGATATTCTTCCGGGAAGCATGAAATGATTCATCCCGAAAACATTGTTTTCAAAGTCCATCATGCAGGCGGATACGCATGAACCCAGAATAGTTGAAATAATCTTGTCTTCTTTGGAAGCGTAATACTCTCCCGGATGGATAATTACGGAATCTTTACCAAACCGGTTATTATATATGGTGTGCATCTTCTCCTTATTTTTTTCGGTAAATACTGGCAGCCACCAGATCAAACTCGTCTTTAAATTCCAGGACGGATTCGGAGTGACCCACGAAAAAAAAACCTCCCGGTTTAAGGGAGTTATAGAATTTTCTTATTATTTTTCTACGGTTTTCCGAGGAGAAATATATCATCACGTTCCGGCAGAATATTATATCGCAGTCAGTATAAGGATAAGCATCATAAATCAAATTTACTATACCATATTTTACCCGGTCCCTTATAATCGACTTTAACTTCACTTTGTCCGTATTTTGGTCAATCCCTTTCAGAAAATACTTTTTTAACAGGGGGGCCGGGATATCGGCTACGGTTTTTACCGGATAAACCGCTTCCCTGGCCTTTGCCAAAATATTGGTGTCAATATCGGAAGCGAATATCTCAAAGCTCCAGTCAGTATGGCGCAGGAAATACTCGGTTAATTCTATGGAAATGGTGTAGGCTTCCTCACCGGAAGAGCTGCCGGCGCTCCAGACCTTCAAGTGGCGTTCGCCTTTCTTCTCCATTCCCGCGCAATAATCGTCCAGGATCGATTTTTCCAACAGCTTGAATTGGTTGATCTCCCGATAGAATCCGGTAACATTGGTAGTAATACAGTTAACCAGTTTCTCGATCTCATTATCATTGTCTTTTAGATCAAGATAGTCCAGGTATTCCTTAAAGCTGGAAAACCGCAGCGCTCGGAGCCGCCTGGAAAGCCGGGTGATTAAGAGATCTCTTTTATGGTCCCCTAAAGTGATTCCCGCATATTGATAGACGAACTGCCGCAGCTTGTTAAACTCCCTGTCCAACATCTTGTGTACAAAGGTATTGGGGGGAAGATCGGTTTTACCTGTAGGACTCATAAAGCCAGGAGGATTTCAGTTAACCTCATCCACCATTTCCAGTTCTTCTTCGCTTAATACCTTATTAATATCCAGCATGATAATCATCTTATCCTTTTTCTTTCCCATTCCTTTGATGAAATCGGTCCTGATTTTGGAGCTTAAAGCGGGAGTAGCCTGAAATTCTTCATCAGATAAAGAGATTACGTCATGGATGGAATCCACCACCACTCCCATTATCCGGCCGCTTACCTCCAGCACGATTATTACCGTGCTCTGGCTGCTGTCCTTTTCCTCCAGGTGAAACTTGAGCCGCAAATCTATCACCGGTACCACCGTTCCCCTCAGATTGATAACCCCTTTGATGAAGTCAGGCAGGTTCGGCAGCTTGGTGAACTCCTGATACCGGATAATTTCCTGGACTCTCAGGATTTCAATGCCATACTCCTCCTCTCCCAGAACAAAGGTTACGTATTGTCCCAATCCGGAAGTGGTATCCAGACTCAGGTTGTTTTCAATTTCCGAAAAGTCAGCGGACATTGCCCTCTCCTCCCTTAAGCAAAAGCGAGTTGTTCTACGTCAAAAATATCGACAATCAAGGAAACGGTGCCGTTTCCCAGAATAGTGACCCCGGTTGTTCCGGCTACCCGCTTGAGGTTTTTATCCAGACTCTTGATTACCGCCTGATGATGTCCCAGAACATCATTCACCAGAAGTCCCAGTTTTCTGGTGTTGCTTTCCACCACTACCACCAGAGATTCCAAAGGGTTCATTCTTTCCTCGTTGATTTTGAACAATTCATTGAGCCGGATAAGAGGGATATACTCCCCGCGGAAGTTTATCACCTCACCCATTCCCTCAATGGTTTTAACGTCTTTCTCGGCCGGACGAAGCGATTCGATAATCGAAAGCAGGGGAATCGTCATTATTTCAGAGCAGACCTGTACCTTCATCCCGTCAAGAATAGCCAGGGTTAAGGGAAGCCTTATCCGAAAGGTAGTGCTCTTGCCCACTTCCGAAAAGAGCTCCACCATTCCCCTGAGATTGGCCACGTTTTTCTTGACCACATCCAGGCCCACCCCCCGGCCGGAAATATCGGTAATCGTTTTGGCTGTGGAAAATCCAGGCAGAAACATGAATTTGTATATCTCGTCGTTTGTATAGTTCTTTTCCCTGGAAGCCAGCCCTCTCTCAATCGCTTTGTTCAGAATTTTCCGCGGCTCGATCCCCCGGCCGTCATCGCTTACTTCAATGCAGATCTTTCCTTCCTGTTGATAGGCCTTTAATCTGAGCGTCCCTTTTTCCGGTTTTCCCGTTTTAACCCTTTCATCCGAAGACTCCAGACCATGATCAACCGCGTTGCGGATCAAATGCTTGATCGGGTCATTGATCTGTTCGATAACATTTTTGTCCAGTTCGGTATCGCTTCCGGTTTTAACCAGGACGATCTGTTTGCCCTGTTTATACCCGTAATCCCTTACAAACCGGTCATACCGGTTGAAAACCCCCTCAATGGAAACCATCCTTACCTGCATGATCTGCTCCTGGAGGTCGCGGCTGGTTCTGGTCAATTCTTCCACGGTTTTTTCAAAACCATCCGGCATCTTTTTGTTCCCGCCTGTTTCCTCTTGCCTGCCTGCAGTAATGTATTGATTGAGAGCGGAGATCCCGATCAAGGTCTCTCCCACCAGGTCCACCAGGCGGTCCAGTTTCTCGGTTTTAACCCTGATGGTCTGAGCGCTGCGCAGGTCCCGGCTTTTTTTCTGTATCTCCAGGACCTTCCCAACTTCTTTTGGACTGGCAAAACCCTTTTCCACCAGCAGCTCGCCTGTTCTCTTCTGAGCTTCCAGGGCTGTGGTGACATCATCTTCCTGAACCACCCCCTGTTCCACCAGCAGCTCTCCCAATGACTTGTCCGCCGCCAGGATATCAACCCCGTTCTTAAATTTGTCGGTAACATCATCAATATTAATCTGATGGTCGTCTTCGACAAAAAGGAACACATTCTTGATGGAAGAAAGGGGCTGATTGGTTTTTAAGACCAGGGAGGGCGAAAGGTACAGATCGTAAAGGTCTATTTCCGTGAAATCGGGAACCCGGGAAAGATCAGTGCTCACCTTGACAAATTCGCCCAGTTCCTTTAATTCAAGAAGCAGCATCAAGGGATCCTGGCCACATTCAAAGACCTTGCCGGACATGAGCATTTCCACCCGATAGTATTTGAATTCATCAGGTTCGGCCGCAGCAGTAATTGATTCGGGTTCAGGCACGGGAGCCTCCTCCACTTTGGTAACCGGTTGAAACCTTTTCAGGCGCCTGCTGAATTTTTCCAGAGCGGTTTTGTCAGGTTCCTCTCCGGATCTTTCGGCTTCCAGGAGATTCTTGGTAATATCAACCGCTTCCAGAAAGATGGAAATCAGCTTGACGGTAACCGGCAGTTCTCCCTCCCGCACCCGGCTCAGGACGTCTTCCACCTTGTGCACGAATTCATAAACCGATTCCAGGCCGGCCACCCCGGCGCTCCCCTTGACAGTATGAGCCGCCCGGAAAATACTGTTGATCAGCCCCTCATCCTGGGGAGCGTTCTCCAGCCTGACCAGATCGTTCTCCAGATCCTCCAACAGCTCTTCCGCTTCGGCGAAAAAAATCTCTCTGAGTTTATCCCTTTTCATCCACTATTCCTGAAATATATCAAGGATTTTCTTTATAATGAAAATTAAATTCATGCTATCATTTTTTCTTCTAACCTGCAATGCTTTCAAAAAGCGGTTCTCTAACATATGGAACTTTAATTTAGTGACATGACTTGACACACAAAGCGGTGATTTTCTGATAAAATAGCATTTATGGATAAATACCTGGTTTGCGAGAAAAAAAAGAACAGGCCGCAGGTAAGCGTAAAGGTTTGCCGGAATTGCCGTTACCGCTTCAATTGCCGGGTGTATAACGATTATCTGCAACCGCTGTTGTTTCCGGCAGAGGCGCTGCGGGTTCCTGATCATGTTTACCGGAAACGGAAAAACAGGTTCAAAGGTCTCCCCCTCTTACCGGAAAAGACTTCATAACATGAACAGAACAAGAAAGAGCCGGACTTGGTTTATAGGCATAATCTGGGCGCTGACTGTCTTTGTTCCCGGACCGGTCAGGGCTTCCGACTTCCTGAAAAGAGCCGAGACCACTTATAAGGCCTCCCGGAGAAAGCAGGAAAAAAGCCTCCTCCTTTTTCAAAAGGCGGCTCAAGATCCTAAAACCGCTTTCAAAGCTTATGTAAGGTTGGGGGAGATTTACCTCAACCGAGGAGAGACGGAAAAAGCGATCTCCCAGCTGCAGAAAGCGATTCAACTTGTTCCCGAAGATTTCGAAGCCCGTAAATATTTAGCCCTGGCTTATATTAAGAGCGACCGGTTAATCAAGGCCCGGTTTATCTTCGGTCTGCTGCGGGAAACCAGACCGGATGACCCCGAGGTTCTTTACTACCTGGGGTTGATCGCCGAAAAAAAACATCTCTTTGACGAGGCCCTGGACAATTACCGGAAACTGACCGCCCATTACCCGCGCCATTCCCTGTCCGCCAAAGCGCGGGAAAGTATCGGCCGGCTGGAGAAAGGGTCTGCGGAACTTACCTTGAAAACCCTTGATGATTCAGAGGTTGAACAATTAATCAAACAGGCCCGGCAGGGTCAGGCCGAATATCCGGAGGCCGGAGCCTTGATTCTGCTCCGGGAACACCGGTATACGGTCAAGCCGGACAATACCATGACCAAGGAGATTCACTGCCTGATCAAGATTCTCAAGGATCGGGGCAAAAGATTCGGCGAGGTGGAGCTGGATTACGACTCCGGCTATCAGTCGGTTCAGGTGAAGCTGGCCCGCACTTTTAAAGGCAGCGGCCAGATAGTGGAAGCCGGCCTGAAATCGATGCGCGACCTTACCCCCTGGTCCGGTTTTCCCTTGTACAGCAACGTCAAGGTCAGGGTCATTTCCATGCCCGAGGTGACCCCCGGATCGATCATCGAGTATAAGGCCACCATCCATTCCAATCATCTGCTCAATGACGATAATTTCAGCTTCTCCCATCTGCTTCAGGCGGGAGAGCCGATTATTCGCCAGAGAATCGTGCTCAATCTACCCCGGGACCGTTCCGTTAAATACCGGACTCGAAGAATCTCTGATTTGCGGCCGGTGATTACGGAAAAGGGGGATACCAAAACCTATCTCTGGGAAATAGAAAATATGCCGGAATTGATTTCCGAACCGATGATGCCTCCCTGGGCTGATGTGGCGCCCCGGCTGGCGGTCTCCTCGTTCAGCTTCTGGCAGGAGGTTTCCAACTGGTTCAACGGTCTGCTTTCCGACCAGTTCGAGCTGGACGAACCGGCCCGGGCCAAGGTCAAAGAGCTGGTTGCCCAGGCAGCCGATACCAGGGAAAAAGCGAGAAATATTTTTCATTACGTGGCCTCTAAAATCCGTTACGTGGGATTGGAATACGGCCAGTCCGGCTATAAACCGCATCGGGCCAAAGAGATTTTCTTAAATAAATACGGGGATTGCAAGGATCAAGCCACCCTGTTGGTAGCCATGCTGCGCCAGGTCGAAATCCCCGCTTATCTGGTCTTGATCAACACCACCGGGGGGGGGCGGGTTATTAAAGATTTGCCGATGATGCAGTTCAATCACTGCCTGGCGGTGGTGGATATCGACGGGGAAAAGTTCTGGCTGGACCCTACGGCGGGCACCTGCAGTTTCGGAGACCTGCCCAAAGGGGATCAGGACCGGCACGTTTTCGTGATGTACAGCATGCTGGGAAGCTTCGACAAGACCCCTCTCTATCCTCCGGAAAATAACGTTCTCCAGAGAAGCACAAACCTGGAAATCCGCCTGGACGAATCGGTTCACGGGTATTCCACCCTCCTGACCAGGGGGAATTACAATATCGGTTTCCGGGGTTACAAATACCATAAACCGATTAAGAGGGAGCGAATCCTGAAACGGATGCTCAATTCCCTTTATCCCGGCGGGGAATTGATCAATTACAGCTTCTCTGATCTGGATGATTTGAATGCCCCGGTAAAGATAACCATGGAATACGCCGGTCCGAAATTTCTGAAGCAGGCCGGCTCCTTAAGGATTTTTCAACTTCCTGGCGTGGGGATCTCGGCCGGGTCCGTTTCCCTGAGCAAGCGGAAATACGATATTTTCTTCAAAGCCCTGAGCCGAACGGAAAACCTTATTACCATTACGGTTCCCCCGAATTTATCTGTCCGGCACCTTCCTGGACCGATCGAAAAGGAGGCGGTCGGCCTTTCCTATAAATCGTCTTACCGGAAGCAGGAAAACAAAATAGTTTTTAAGGAAACAAGAACCATTGCCAAAGCGAGAATCTCGGCCGCCGATTATCCCGAATATAAAAAATTCAAAGAGGGGATCGCTCTGGAATCGGATCAGTATATTATTTTGGAAGTAAAACCAGAGAGAGATTGAAAAAATAGCTGAAATGAGCTATATTTTACTATCTTTATTCTTAATCAGCATATCTATGATAAAGTGAGCTAAGAATTCGGTTTTGTTATGAGTAAAGCAGGGGAAGGGAATGAAAAGGCTAAGCTGTTGGTCATCGGCAGCAGTGAAAACCAGCTTGAACTGTACCAGGAATATTTTGAAGAAAAAAATTATAAGGTAATTCCTGTCTCTACCGGCAGTGAGGGGGTTTCTTCGGCTTTCTGTGAGCAGCCCAATATAATAATTCTGGATTCGGTTATGCCGGAGATCAGCGGTTACGTTCTCTGCCGCCTCTTTAAGAACGAGGATGCCACCGCCGCTATTCCGGTAATTCTGCTGACCGTTAATGATGAGGATAAAGACCGTTTCTGGGCGTTGAAATCAGGAGCGGATCATTACCTTTCCATACATGCGGACCTTAATGAAGTTCATGAGGTGGTGGAGTTTATCCTGAAAGAGATACCCCGCTCCACGGTCAAGGCTGCCTTTTCTTCCTCTTCCCCTTCCCTGGTTTCAGCGGTCAATCACCTGTTGGACAACCTGCTCCGGGAATCGGTCCTTTACGGGGAAAGCCTTAACCTGTTCAACCTGGTCGCTTTTCAGGATAAGCTGTTCATAAATTTTTTCGATCTTTTATTCAAGGTACTGGAGCTGGATTATGCCATATTGGTGCTGACCGAAAAAAAGCAGCCGGTTAAATTGTTTTTCCATTCGCAGCTGCCTGTCTCCAAGGAAGAAATAAACAGAATCAAATCTCACTGGGTAAAGGAAAGCGACCTTTCCAAGGATGATCTTGCCGAAATCGAGCATCAGGAGTTTGTCGTTAATGAGTTCAGGGACAGGCATCAGGGGGATCAGGACGGGACAGCCCTGAATTCAAGCATGGCCGCTTCCCTGTCAGAGGGGAAAGGAACGATAACCATCTATTCGCGGAAAGCGGATCTCTACGATGATGACAAGCAGATAATTCTGGATATGGTGGCCGGCAACTTCTCCCTGGCTCTGGAGTTGATGCTTCAGTTTCGGGAATGCAAAAATCAGTCGATACTTGACGAAGAGACCGGGGTTTTCGACTCCCAGTATTTTAATATGAGTCTGGAGACGATTTCCAGCCAGGCGGCCCGTTATCATACCCCTTTAAGCCTCATGCTGGTTGAGGTCGATTATTATGACACCCTGGTGGGAACCTTCGGTGAGGAACAGGGAAAAGCCACGCTGAAAGCAATGGCCAAGGTATTCAGAAGCGCCCTGCGTAATTCCGACATCCTGGCCAGGGTAGGGGATCACAAATTCGCGGCTATTCTCACGCACACTGATCTGTCCGGCGGAATGGTGGCGGCCGAGAGAATCAGGAGCTTTGTGGAAAGGGAGTTCGCTCCCAGCGCTCAACGGCCGTTCAAGCTTACTGTCAGCATGGGAATTGTCGGACATTCTGAAGAGATCCAGAATTCCGCCCGCTTTTATGAGTGCGCTCAGGAAGCCCTGGATCGGGCTATTGAAAACGGCGGAAATCAGATTTCGCAATGAATGGGGAAAAATTTGCCTGACTGGTTGAAACATAATAAACGCACGTATTATTGTGGAGAGGTTTTCCAATGTATCGGGCAGGAGGTCGTTTTAGACGGATGGGTGGCCCGCCGCCGAGATCATGGCGGGGTGATCTTTATCGATTTGCGGGACCTCAGGGGAGTGGTTCAGGTGGTAATAGACCCGCAGCGCTTTCCCGAAGCGCACCAGTTGAGAAATGAATATGTCATCGGGGTGCGGGGAACCGTGGGCCGGCGGCCGGAGGGAACGATAAACCCGAACCTGGCCACCGGTGAGGTAGAGGTAATGACCAGCGCCTTTGCCGTCTTGAACAGATCCCGTACCACCCCTTTTATGATCGAAGACACTACGGATGCCGGGGAGGATATCCGTCTTAAATACCGGTATCTTGATTTAAGACGGCCCCGGATGCAGCGTAAGCTTCAGCTTCGCCACCGGGTTTGCCAGGTAATCAGGCGCTATCTGGATGAGCGGAATTTCCTGGAGATTGAAACTCCGGCCTTGACCAGGAGCACTCCCGAGGGAGCGAGGGACTATCTGGTTCCCAGCCGGGTGAACGCCGGGTCCTTTTACGCCCTGCCTCAGTCCCCTCAACTGTTCAAGCAGTTGCTTATGGTATCCGGGCTCGACCGTTATTTTCAGATAGTGAAGTGCTTCCGGGATGAGGATCTCCGGGCCGACCGCCAGCCGGAATTCACCCAGTTGGATATGGAGCTGTCGTTTGTGACTGAGGACGATATCATCGAGATAGTGGAAGGCCTGATGGCCGAGCTTTTTCAAAAAATAAAGGGGAGCAGGATAAAAACCCCCTTTAAGCGAATAACCTACCGGGAGGCGATCGACCGGTTTGGAACGGATGCGCCGGATACCCGCTTCGGTCTGGAACTGGTGGATGTCTCTGATCTGGCGGCGGAAGTGGAATTCAAGGTCTTTCGTCAGGCCGTGGAAAAAGGGGGTCAGGTCAAGGGGATTAATGTAAAGAAAGGGGCAACCTTCTCCCGCCGGGAGCTGGATGAGCTGATCGAGATCGCCAAGGTCTACGGAGCGGGGGGGATGGCCTGGCTCAAGGGAGCGGACGGCGCTCTCAGCTCGCCGATCGCCAAGTTTTTCTCCCCGGATGACTTGAAGGCTTTACATGAGCGTTTTGATACTGAAGACGGCGATCTGATTATCTTTGTAGCGGACAAACCATCGGTTACGGCTGCCGCCCTGGCCCAGTTGCGGCTGGAATTGGGAAAGCGTCTCGGTCTGATTGATGAGGGCCGGCTGGATTTCCTGATGGTGGTCGACTTTCCCCTGTTTGAATACAACGATGATGAGGATCGGTATCAGGCTTTACATCACCCCTTTACTGCCCCGGCAAATGATGATATCCTGAAATTGAAAGATGATCCGTCGGCGGTCTTGTCCAGAGCTTACGATCTGGTGCTGAACGGGGTTGAGATCGGGGGCGGATCTCTGCGTATTTATAACCGGGAAACCCAGATGGCGGTTTTTTCGGCCTTGAATATAAGCGATGAGGAAGCCAGGGAAAAATTCGGGTTTCTGCTGGAATCGTTTGATTACGGCGCTCCTCCTCACGGGGGGATCGCCTTTGGTTTGGACCGGCTGATGATGTTGCTGACCGATTCCGATTCAATTAGAGAGGTGATCGCTTTTCCCAAAACCCAAAAAGCGACCTGTCTGCTCACTCAGGCTCCCTCAAGGGTAGCGAAAAGACAATTGGACGAGCTGAAGCTTCTCAGTCTCGTTGAAAGTGATTAATAATTCCAAGTCACAAACCGCTCTGGTCTTTTTAGGGTTTGTGATAATTGTAAGTTCCAGTTTCGTGGTGGGGTTGATATGGGGATACCATCTGGCCAGTTCTTCGTTTGAGAAAATGCTGCCCAGTACCGCTGAACTGGAAGAGCACTTATCCAGGCGGAAGGATATTACTTTTTATGAGGAGATAAAAAAACCGGTTGTCACCGATGTTTTAAAAGAGGGGGAGGGGGTTTACAGACTACAGGTGGCGGCTTTCCTGGAAAAGCGAAAAGCGGATAAACTGAAAAAAAGATTTATCCGTGAGGGGCTTGAAGCGGAAGTGATTTCAGCCAAAAGAAAAAAAATGTGGTATAAAGTACAGATTGTTGGTCTTGCCAGCCGAAACACAGCGGAAAGTATTAAAAACAAAGTAAAAGAGATGACGGGAATGACCCCGTTTTTACTTCAGACTAAATAATGATTATCGAATTGGATCATAGAGATGGTTAAAATTACGGAAATCCTGAAAGAACAACATATTAATTTAAACATCGAAGCCAGGGAGAAACCGGAGGCTATTTCTGAATTACTTGAGTTGGTTGATGATTCTCAGGCGACAAAAGACAGGGAAGCTCTCTATCAGTGCCTGATGGAAAGAGAGGAGCTGGAGACCACCGGTATCGGAGACGGCATCGGGCTTCCCCACGGCCGGACCGATGATGTCTCCGAGCTTACCATCCTGTTCGGATATTCCGCCCGGGGAATAGAGTTTCAGGCCCTGGACGGCCGGCCGGTCCATGTTATTTTTCTGATTCTGGCGCCGAAGAAATCCTCCACCAAACTCCTCCAGACCCTGGCCAAGATCTCCCGGCTGGTCAATAATAAAGATTTCCGGAAATGTATCGGCATTTCCAAAACCCCGGCCGCTTTAATTGAACTGATTCGTTCCAAGGAATAATCTTCTTAACCCGGGAAATGGCGGACAGAAAACGGATAGAGGTGCTTGTTCGGGGACTGGTTCAGGGTGTTTGCTTTCGGGCTTATATGCGGGAAGAAGCCAGCCGGCTGGGAGTTTCCGGCTGGGTGAGGAACCGGGCGGACGGCTTGGTAGAGGCAGTGGTTGAAGGGGATAAGGCGGCGGTAGAACAGCTGTTGAAATGGTGTGAAAAGGGGTCTCCGTATTCCCGGGTAAACTCGGTGGAAATCGCAGAGAAATCGTTTACCGGGGAATTCGGCGCTTTTTCCATTAAATTATAAAGGAAAAGAAACGGATGATTGAAGAAAAGGGCTGCACGGTCGTTCAGCATATAATGAACAAGCAGCGGGAGTTTCCCAGAGCCCGGGGCAAGTTCAGCGGGCTTATCTGCGAATTGATCACCTCGGCCAAGATCATCTCCCGGGAGGTGAATAAAGCCGGGCTGGTGGATATTTTAGGCGTTTCCGGCAAAACGAATATTCAGGGAGAGGTGGTTCAGAAACTGGATGAATACGCCAATGAAACCATCAAGAGGCATTTAAGCGTTTCCGGTTATGTCTGCGCGATGGCTTCCGAGGAGGACGATGATTTCATCCGGGTGCCTGACGGGTATGAAGGTCCCTATGCGGTGTCTTTCGACCCCCTGGACGGCTCTTCCAATATTGACGTGAACGTTAATATCGGCACCATCTTTTCCATTCACCGGAAGAGAAGCGGCGGGAAAAAGGGTTCGGCCGAAGACCTGCTGCAGCCCGGCAGCGAGCAGGTGGCGGCCGGTTATATCGTTTACGGTTCCAGCACCATGCTGGTGCTGACTACCGGCCGGGGAGTGGACGGTTTTACCCTGGACCCCAGCGTGGGTGAATTCCTGTTGTCTCATCCGGATATTACCATTCCGGCCAGAGGGAAGATATACAGCGTCAATGAAGGGAACTCCCTCTACTGGGATAAAAACACGCAGGATCTGATCAATCATTTCAAGGAAAAGGATTCCTCCAGCGGCCGTCCTTACAGCTCCCGCTATATAGGCTCTCTGGTAGCCGATTTCCACCGCAACTTATTAAAGGGAGGGATCTTTCTCTACCCCATCGATTTCAAAGACCCGGCCAAACCGAAGGGAAAGCTGAGACTGCTTTACGAAGCGGCGCCTCTGGCCCTGATCGTGGAGCAGGCGGGAGGCCGCGCCAGCACCGGGACTCAGGATATCCTGAAAATAAACCCGGAAGAGCTTCACCAGAGGGTGCCCCTGATTATCGGCAGTAAAGAAGACGTTGATCTGGCTGAGTCTTTCTTGAATAAATGAATGGTCAAGGTCGAAAAAATAAATAAATCTTTCGGGCCGACCCAGGCAGTCTCCGGCCTTTCTTTTCAGATCGATAAAGGGGAAATCGTCGGTTTTCTCGGGCCGAACGGAGCCGGGAAGACCACTGCCATGCGAATCCTGGCCTGCTTTCTTCCGGCTGATTCCGGGTCGGCGGAGGTGGCCGGTTTCGATATAGTTAAAGACCCTCTGGAAATCCGTAGAAAAATCGGCTATCTGCCGGAGAACGCCCCCCTTTATCCGGATATGCAGGTTTCCGAGTACCTCTCCTTTGTAGCCGAGATCCGCGACCTGCCTTCCGCCGCCGCCAGAGACCGGATCGGCTCCCTGCTGGAGATCTGCCGCCTTACGGAAGTGAGAAAAAAGATTATCGGAACCCTTTCCAAGGGGTTCCGGCAGCGGGTGGGGCTGGCCCAGGTTCTGATTCACCAGCCTGATCTCCTGATCCTGGATGAGCCGACTTCCGGTCTCGACCCCAAACAGATCATAGAAATGCGGGAACTGATAAAAAACATCGGCCGGGAAAAGACGGTGATTTTATGCAGCCATATTCTGTCGGAGGTGGCGGCTACCTGTAACCGGATTTTGATTATAAAGAACGGCTCCCTGACAGCGGACAGTCCGACCGATGCCCTGCGAAGCAAGGGATATGTCAGTGTCAGGATTAAAGCCGATGGCCGGGATATCCTGGAAGAACTGGAGAGCGTTCCTCAAATCTCCGGGATAACTCCCTTGTCAAGCGAGCATGAAGAATACGGAAAGCGGTTTAAGATTCCGGCCGGCGAAGAATGCTGCTCCGTTATTTACCAACTGGCGGTCAAGAACGGCTGGACCCTCACCGAGCTTTCCCACCAGAAGCCCTCTCTGGAAGAAACCTTTCTGGAATTAACCGGTGATTAGATGATTCTGAAGCTGTCGACCAGGGTGCAGCGGCGCTCGCGGGTAAAGGTTCTGGCGGTGGTAAGACCTTCGCCGGTGGGGCTGGCGATACTGAAAGAGGCATAGCCTTCTCCCCCTGCCCCCAGGCCGGCGATCGAAGGGCCGTTTTTAATGAAAATGGAGGTGTTGCAGGTACGGGCCATCCTGCTCAGATTATCGATATTGGTGGAGTGCATGGTGGCGGTGTGGAAACATCCTCTTTCCACTTCTCTGGCCAACCCAATCGCTTCGGCCACATTATCCACCCGCACCAGGGGAAGCACCGGCATCAGCAGCTCAGTCCAGAAAAAGGGATGATCCCGGTCAACCTCGCATAAGACTATCCTGACCTCGTCCGGCACCTTGACCCCTATCTCTTTCAAAATAACGGAAGGGTTTTTTCCCACAAATCTTTTATTGATCAGGGATTCTTCAGGGGCTTTCTCCTCTTTGGCCAGAATCACTTCCTTCAAGCGGTTTATCTGATGTTTGTTCAGCTCGTAAGCCCCGTTCTTTTTCATCTCCTCCTTGAGCCGGTCAGCGATCGATTTTACCGCGATCACCTCTTTTTCCAGAACGCAGACCACGTTGTTATCAAAAGAAGCGCCGGTAATGATATTACGTCCGGCCTTGGCGATATCGGCGGTTTCATCCACCACTGCCGGCGGGTTTCCCGGGCCGGCGGCGATCACCTTCTTGCCGCACCCCATGGCCACCTTGACCACTGCCGGGCCGCCGGTCACTACCAGTATCCGGATCCTGGGGTGAATCATCAACGCTTTAGCGCTCTCAATCGTCGGTTCCCCCAGCGTACAGAGAAGATCGCCCGGCCCGCCCGCCTTTACAATCGCCTCGTTCAACATACTGACGATCAGGGCTGAGCAGCCCTTGGCCGAAGGGTGGGGATTGAATACCACGCTGTTGCCGGCGGCGACCATGCCGATTCCGTTGTTGATGATGGTGGCGGTCGGGTTGGTTACCGGGGTGATCGCCCCGATAATCCCGTAAGGTGCCCGCTCCAGCAGGGTGAAGCCGTCATCCCCGGTAAAAGCCGAAGGCTCGATAATCTCGACTCCGGGGGTCTTTTCCGCTGCCAGGTAATGTTTTTTTACCTTGTCTTCATAGCGGCCCAGGCCGGTTTCCTTCCAGGCGGCTTCCGCGATTAACGGAACATTGTCCAATACCACCCGGCGCATGGCGGCTATAAGCACCTTGCGTTTGGCCAGCGGCAGATCGTTTAACCGCTCGAAAGCGACCCCGGCCGCTTCCACCGCCCGATCGATATCAGGAAAAATACCTGCTTTTCCGCTTTTCAGCGCTGGTTCCCGGTGGCAGTTCTGACAACCGGTTTCCGCCCCCGACTGCTCCTCGCCCAGCCGGGCTACCACCCTTTCCACGATCGATTCGATTTTATCAGGGTCCACCTGCATATTATGTTACTTACCTGCGGAATAAATGACCTGACCGCCGATATCCCAGCTGTCGATCACCGCCATGACAATGGCGTCGGCCGGTTTGTTCAGAGTGATATCGGTCTGGCGGGCGGCGCTGCCCGAGGCGTACAAAACAAGATCTCCCACCCCGGCCTGCACGGAATCCACAGCCACCACATAGGAAGGCTTTTCCTGGTTATGGATATCCACCTGGGCCACCACCAGCAATTTCAACCCCTCGATCGATTCTACCTTTCTGGTGGAAACCACCGTGCCGATTACTCTGCCGATCTGCATGGTCTCTACTTATCGGTCGCCTGGCGTCCCAAAGGAAGCACCTGGTCCAGGTTTACATGCGGGCGCGGGATGATATGGGTGGAAACCACTTCTCCCACCTTCTCGGCGCCCAGAGAGCCGGCGTCCAAAGCCGCTTTTACCGCAGCCACGTCGCCCCTGACAATGGCGGTCACGTATCCGCCGCCGATCTTCTCATAACTGACCAGTTCCACCTTGGCCGCCTTGACCATCGCGTCCGAGGCCTCAACCATCGCCGCGAATCCCCTGGTTTCGATCATTCCTAAAGCATCAGCCATTTTTTTCTCCCTTTAAATGTAATTTATAACAGCATTTCATTTTGGAAAATATTTTCGCCAGAAACTGATTTTCTTAATACTTACCGGGCTGATCAAATCAGCTTTTCCCAGTTCCCTTGTTCCCTCTCTGGCGGTTACGGTTCCTAATTTCTGTCCCTGTTTGACCGGGGCTTTAATCGATCTGGGCAGATGATACTCATAGGTCAATTTATTTCGCCGGTTTATCACCGCCGAGAGATCATTGTTAATTATCGGAATCAGTTTGTCTTTTTTCCCTTCATCGACCTTTACCATCCGGGAAGTCACCTCTTTCCCTTTGGTAAACACCTCTTTTTTTACAAAATTGTTAAAGCCGAAGGAAAGCATCCGAGCGGATTCTTCTTTCCGCTCCTGTTCGCTCCTGCAGCCCAGAACTATGGAAATCAAACGGAGGCCTTTCCGCTGGGCGGTGGCCACCAGATTATAACCGGCTTCGCTGTAATGACCGGTCTTGAGGCCGTCCGCCCCCCGAAAGGAGCCGATCAACCTGTTGGTATTGTGCATGATGAACTTTCCTCCCCGGAAGGGAGCCTTCACCGTGGAACTCCACTGGGTCACCCTGGGGATTTTTATCAGCCGAAGAGCTACCACCATCAAATCCCGGGCGGTCACCACGTCCCCCTTTTGTCCGGGTTCGGGCGGAAGACCGTGAACCGAATGGAAACTGGTATGTTTCAGCCCCATGGATTTGGCTTCGATGTTCATGAGATCGACAAAGCCTTGCACGCTTCCCCCCACATATTCCGCTACCGCCACACAGGAATCATTGGCCGAATGAATAGCGATTGATTCCATCAACTTTTCCAGGGTAAACACTTCCTTATGCTTCAAGTAAACCTGGGACCCGCCGGTCTTGCTGGCCCGGGCGGAAACCTTGATTTTGTCGCTTAAGCTTATCGAGCCGTCCTGGACCCTCTCCATCACCAGCAACTCCAGCATCATCTTGGTAAGAGAGGCCGGGGGCCAGGGCTTGTCCGCGTCCTTTTCAAAGAGGATTCTCCCGCTGTGACCTTCCGCCAGCATGGCCGCCTGATAGGTACCCCTTATCTGTACCCCACCGAACATCACCCCTTTTTCTCCCTTGCCGGGTGATGCCTGGGCAGTTACCGGACGGATCAGGAAAATCGCCAGAATTATCGGCAGCAAGAAAAATCTTTTCCGCATACAACGCTCCTCTAGTTTCATACATATAATGTGGAGAAATTATAACATGAATACCGGTAATTGACAAAAAGGAAACCAGGGTGTATTTTGAAAAATATCATGGACAAAAAAAGCGGTATAATCTTCTTAACCGGCCTGCTCCTGTTTTTCTCAACCCCTTTCTCGGGGGCAGCGGAGAACAACTCCGGCAAATTGGCTGCCTTCTTCGCCAACAAGATCCGGGTGGTGGGAGAAGTCAACAGCCCCACCTTGATGAAGTTTCAGGAGGGGATGACTGTCTGGGACGCCATTACCAAGGCTGGCGGGATTTCGCCGGTAGCCGACATTCAGGAAATCAAGATAAGGCGCCAGGAAGGAGACAAACTGAAACTGATCCCGGTTTTTCAGGGGATAGAATTCAACAAAAAAATTCCTTTAAAAGGAGGGGATCTTATCTTGATTCCCGAGCATAAGTTAAAGGCTCAGCGCGCTTTCAGCGACCTGCTGGATAAATACCCGGCCGCCAGGCAGAAGATAATGCAGTTGAAAAATAAAGGGTTTTCCGAGCAGTGGATCAGAAAGTTCATCTATCAGATTACAAATGGACAGACCGCTCACCCGGAACAATCTCCCCGATAATCTTTCCTCCATAGCCGGCTTGGGCCAGTTCCCCGCTGATTTCCGGGGCTGTTTCCGAGTCTGCCACCAGCACCAGACCGATTCCCATGTTAAAGGCCGTGAAAAGCTCGGTCTGGGGTAACTGTCCCAGTTCTTCCAGCAGCAGAAACAACTGCGGTCTCTCCCAGCTGTTTAAAAAGATCTCCGCTCCGCAGCCCTCAGGGAAAATACGGGGCAGGTTATTCAGCAACCCTCCTCCGGTGATATGGGCGATTCCTTTTATTTCATGGCGTTTTAATAAAGGCAGCACTGCGGGAGCGTAGTTGATATGAGGTTTAAGCAGGGCTTCTCCAATGGTCATTCCCAAAGCTCCCACATACCGGTCAATCGGATATTCGTTATCGTCGAACAGGATTTTTCTGGCCAGAGAATAGCCATTGGTGTGCAATCCGGAGGAATACAGCCCCACCAGTTGATCACCGGAACGGATATCTTTCCCGTTGATTACTTTATCCCGCTCCACTATACCGGTAATAACCCCGGCCAGGTCGTAATGATCCTTTTCATAGATACCGGGCAGTTCCGCGATTTCCCCCCCGATCAGAGGTATGCCGCTTTCCCGGCAGACCTCTGCCATTCCGGAAACGATTTCCGATACCTGGCCGGAATGCAGCTTCTCAACGGCGATGTAGTCCAGAAAGGAGATCGCTCTGGCGCCCTGGCAGAGGATATCGTTGATGCAGTGGGCCACGATATCTTTTCCTACTGATACGTGAGTGCCCGCCATCTGGGAAACCAGCAGCTTGGTGCCTACTCCGTCTATGCTTTGGACCAGGATGGGGCGTTCATACCCCTTGATTATTTCCGAGAGGTCCAGCATCCCGCCGAACAGGCCGATACCGCTGACTACCGACCGGTTGAACGTGGAGGAAACCTCTCCTTCTATTCTCCTGACCGCTTCCGCGCCGGCTTCAATATCCACCCCCGCGTCTTTGTATGTGGTCGTCATTAATGGGCGGTAACCGGTTCCGGATATTTCCGGGGAGTTTGAGCATCTTCCTTGGCAGCCAGAATATCAAACAGGATTGAATGGTCGGTCTCATTGGCCTGCTTATGCAGGGCCAGTTTCAGGACTTCGTCCATGTGCTCTACCGGGAAGAAGGTCATTATCTTTTTAACATTGGCCGGAATTTCGGAGAGGTCTTTTTCATTATCTTTCGGGATGATAACCTTCCTGATCCCTGAGCGGCGGGCGGCCAGCACCTTTTCCTTCAGCCCCCCGATAGGGAGCACCCGGCCCCGCAGGGTAACCTCCCCGGTCATGGCGATGTCCCGGAACACCGGCCGGCCGGTTAAAGCCGATACCAGGGCGGTGGTCATGGTAATGCCCGCGGAGGGGCCGTCCTTGGGAGTAGCCCCTTCAGGCACGTGAATATGAATGTCTATCTTTTGATAAAAGTTATGAGGCAGTTCCAGCCATTTGGCCCGGGAACGGACATAACTCATGGAGGCCTGAGCGGATTCCTTCATCACTTCCCCCAGTTGACCGGTAATGGTAAGCGAGCCTTTCCCGGCGGTAAAACTGACTTCAATATTCAGTATTTCACCCCCTACTTCGGTCCAGGCCAGGCCGGTGGACAGCCCTACCTGGTCGGTTTCTTCGACCAGTTTGTCCTTAAATTTGGGAACCCCCAGATATTGGTCCAGGTTTCGGCTGGTAATGGCTATTGAAGTGTTTTGCCCCTCTTTTACCACCTTCTTGGCTACCTTGCGGCAGATAGTGGAAATCTCCCTTTTCAGGTTTCTGACTCCCGCCTCCCTGGTATAACGGCGGATAATTTTATTATAGACTTTATGGGAAAAACTCAGGTTACCGGAAGACAGCCCATGTTCTTTCATCACCTCAGGAACCAAAAACCGGGAAGCTATATTTTGTTTTTCATCATCCGTATACCCGTAGAGGGAGATTACCTCCAGCCGGTCCAGCAAAGGTCCGGGAATGTTGTATCTGGAATTGGCGGTGGTAATAAACATTACCTCGGAAAGATCGAAATCCACTTCCAGGTAATGGTCGTTGAAAGCGCCGTTCTGTTCGGGGTCCAGAACCTCCAGCAGAGCGGAAGCCGGATCTCCCCTGAAGTCCGAGCTCATCTTATCGATTTCGTCCAGCAGGAAAACCGGAT
The DNA here is from genome assembly GCA_046757225.1 of bacterium. Taxonomy (GTDB): domain Bacteria; phylum SZUA-182; class SZUA-182; order JBHHXV01; family JBHHXV01; genus JBHHXV01. The sequence continues at coordinate 4,001 of JBHHXV010000003.1, read as the reverse complement.
TCATTGATTTGGCTTTCTTCAGATATTGCACTATCCGCCCCGGCATGGCGCCGACATAAGTCCGCCTGTGCCCTCTTATTTCCGCTTCATCCCTCATCCCCCCGAGAGACAGCCGGACAAAATTGCGCCCCATCGCCTCGGCCACCGACCGGGCCAGGGATGTTTTCCCCACTCCCGGAGGCCCTACCAGGCAAAGGATCGGTCCCTGCGATTTCTTTACCAGCTGCCGAACCGCCAGAAACTCGATGATTCTTTCTTTTACCTTCTTGAGCCCGTAATGATCCCGGTCCAGGGTCTTTTCCGCTTCGGACAGATCGTTCTTTTCCTGGGTTCGTTTATTCCAGGGAAGCGCCAGCAGCCAATCCAGATACCCTTGAATAACCGTTCCTTCGGCTGACATGGGCGGCATCTGGGACAGGCGCTTCACTTCCTTGAGCCCTTTTTCCTCCGCTTCCCTGGGCATGCGGGCCTCTTTAATTTTCCTGCTGATTTCCTCCAGTTCCTGTTTGTGTTCGTCCTTGGTGCCCAGCTCCCGGTTGATCGCTTTCATCTGCTCATTCAGATAATATTCCCGGTGGGACTTTTCGATCTGATGTTTAACCCGGCCCTGGATCTTCTTGTTGATTTCATAGCCATCCTCTTCCCGTCCCACAATATCGATCAGCTTCTGCAACCGCTCAACCGGATTGAAGGTCTCCAGGATCTCCTGCTTCTCGGTCACGTTGATCAACAGATGGGAAGACACCATGTCCGCCACCCTTCCCACCGGATCGGTGTCCATAACCGCAACGGACATCTCTCCGGAAATCTTGCCGGTTTTCTTTACGAAATGTTCAAACTTGGCAATCAGCTGCTTGACCAGCTCTTCCCCTTCATTACTGTCAATGTCCGGTTCGACGACTTCCTCCAGGAAAACCCGGAAGAGATCGGTGTTCGTTTCGTAGGAAACTATTTTAGCCCGCTTTACCCCTTCCACCAGAACCTTGATGGTATTGTCCCGAAGCTTGATCAACTGAATGATGTTGCTGACGGTTCCCACTGTGTAAAGATTGTCAGGGGTGGGGTCGTCAATCTCCGCCTCCTTCTGGGCTACCAGGAATATCGGCTGGCCGTTCTTTTCCGCCTCTTCCAGCGCTTTCACCGACCGGGAACGCCCTACATATAAAGGAACCACCATATGTGGATACACGACCAGATCGCGCAGGGGCAGCATCGTCAGCGTGAGATAATCAACATCTTCTTTTTTTCTGGATAAAAACAAGTAAAATACTCCGTCAGTAAAAATTAACTGGCTTTTTCGTATACCAGCAGTGATTTTTCATTCTTGACCACCGTCTCTTTAGTGATCACGCATTCTTTCAGGCCGGTTTGAGAAGGAAGATCATACATGATATCCAACATCGCCTCTTCCATGATCGCCCGTAATCCCCTGGCCCCGGTCTTGCGTTTAATCGCCTTGTCCACTATCGAAACAATAGCCTCCGGAGTGAAGCGCAGAGAGACATTCTCAAATTCAAAAAGACGCTGATATTGCTTTAACAGAGAATTACGCGGCTCCTTCAGGATTCTGATCAGAGAATCCCGATCCAATTCATCAAGATAGGAGACTATCGGAAGCCGGCCGATAAATTCGGGGATAAGACCGAATTTGATGAAGTCTTCCGGCTGCGACTGGGAAAGGATCCTGCTGGCGGTATTGTTTTTCTTCTGGACAAGCTGGGCATTGAAACCTACCGTCTTTTTGCCTGTTCTCCGGGCCACCACCTCTTCCAGACCGTTGAAAGCCCCGCCGCAGATAAAGAGAATATTGCCGGTATTAACTCTTACGAATTCCTGGTGAGGGTGTTTTCTCCCCCCCTGCGGCGGCACATTGGCGATTGTGCCTTCAATAAGTTTCAGTAAAGCCTGCTGCACCCCTTCGCCCGAAACGTCTCTGGTAATGGACGGAGACTCGCTTTTGCGGGAGATCTTATCGATTTCGTCAATATAGACTATTCCCCGTTCAGCCCGCTCCACATCATAATCGGCCGCATACAGCAGCTTCAGGATAATGTTTTCCACGTCCTCTCCCACATATCCAGCCTCGGTCAAGGTCGTGGCATCGACAATGGTAAAAGGGACATTGAGGATAGTAGCCAGGGTATGGGCCATCAAGGTTTTTCCCGACCCGGTCGGTCCCACCAGCAGGATATTGCTCTTTTGCAGTTCCACTTCTTCGTTTTCCCTGTCGGCTCCGATCCGCTTGTAGTGGTTATGAACCCCCACCGCCAGCACCTTCTTGGATTTTTCCTGGCCGATGATATATTCATCCAGAATCTTTTTTATTTCTACTGGGGTAGGAATCTCCTTGAGGGCCTCGAACGTTACCTCTTCGCCCTCGTCCGTCAGGATATCATTGCATAATTCCACGCACTCGTCGCAGATATGCACATCCGGGCCGGCGATCAACTTGCGGACCTCCTCCTGATTTTTCCCGCAAAAGGAACAGTTGAGAGGATTATTGTTCTTTTTCTTTTTCATTTCTTTACCGCTACACTCTCAATGTCGGGACGCTGCTTTACCACGTTGTCAATCAGCCCGTATTTTAAAGCGTCTTCCGCCGAGAGATAATAATCCCTTTCCGTATCGATCTTTATTTTTTTGGTTGACTGCCCGGTATGGCTGGCCATGATATCGATCAGCATACTCTTCAGTTTCAGGATCTCTCTGGCCTGGATATCGATATCGGTGGCCTGCCCCTGAAACCCGCCCAGCGGTTGATGAATCAGCACCCGGGCATGGGGCAGAGCGTAACGCTTTTCCCTGGCCCCGGCCGCCAGCAGCAAAGCCCCCATACTGGCCGCCTGGCCGATGCAGATGGTGGAAACCGGACTCTTGATATATTGCATTGTATCATAAATCGCCATTCCGGCGGTAACCACCCCGCCGGGAGTATTTATGTAAAGATAAATATCCTTGTCCGGGTCATCCGCCTCCAGAAAGAGAAGCTGGGCGATCACCAGATTGGATACCTGGTCGTCAATGGCGGAACCGAGAAAAATTATCCGGTCTTTCAGAAGACGGGAGTATATGTCGTAAGAGCGTTCCCCTCTCGAGGTCTGCTCCACTACCATCGGAATAAGAGTCATAATAAGCCTGCTCTCTTTTTGATAAAAAGATAAAAAGTAACTATTTTCAACAACATATCATCTGCTTTGCCATGATTCCCGAATTATTCGGGTAAATACGCTTTTACAACTCAGGATCTGGTGCGAGAGGCGGGACTTGAACCCGCACAGGTCGCCCCACTGGATTCTAAGTCCAGCGCGTCTGCCAATTCCGCCACTCTCGCATTGATAACCATCGGTTTACCGGCCGAGACATCTGTTCAGGTCGACCGGCCGGAACGGGCCGGGCAGGTGTTCCCATTCATCCTTTCCGAAACCGTCCAGATCGGATTTGATAAGCGAGAGTTCATTGTAATCTATTAAATTTTCCCTTACCAGGGTCTTGATCGCCCAGCAGTCGGCCTGGCGTTCCTGCCGGTCGGTTAGCGGGTCATTGACCTGCATGATCGGATGCCCGAGGTGGTAGTGAGCGCATTCATGAGTAAAAAAGAACAGCCTGGTACGGGGATTTATATTCCTCATTTCATAAGGGTTGTAGACCACCACCCCCGCCTGACCGGCCAGCTTGGTGGCCAGCGCCACCTGGTGAACGGAGGTGCTGAACATAGGTTTCACCTTATTACCGTCCGAGTCCACGCAATGATTGTAGATGGTTTTATTACTGCTGTAAACCGGGGAAGGCCTAAGGATAATTACCGCAAAAAATAAAGCAGCTGACAGCAATCTCGCCCAGAACCGAATCATGGTAAGCCCCTCCTGTTTCTTTCCCCCTAAGATAATATAGTGATGCCCCTGCGATTGTCCAGACAAAAGTTACAGGAAAGACAGCCTAGGAGTTGCTAACCCGAATAATTCGGGAATCATAGCAAAGCAGATGATATGTTGTTGAAAATA
>JBHHXV010000002.1:0-33441 GCA_046757225.1 bacterium | reverse complement strand
AAGATGAGAACAAAGGTTTCCGGGAAAATGCAAGGTCAGGTTGACCAACAGACCCGGGAACAGTCTTACAATATAATGGCCAAAAACATTTCTCCCGAACATAAAGCCGATCTTTCGGACAGCATGGCTGATAATGTAGATACCCAAACCCGGCTCTCGCTTGCCCAGCAGATGTCTAAAAACGTTTCTCCGGAAACCCGGAAGAAATTTTCCCGGGAAATGTCTCAGATAGCCCAGAACGTGGCCGGTATCGCCGGAGGGATCATGAATCACAATGCTTCCCCGCCGCCGGGACAAAGCGTAATTACCAGAGAAGCGTTGAAGGGCGACAACAAACGGCTGGAAGAGATGGCCAATCAACTGGAAAAGATCGACAGCGTCGGAAACCGGAATTTAACCAAGCAAATCAGAGCGTACTCGGACAGTATCAGCCGGTTGAGTGACGGGCTTGATCCCTCTCAAGCTCAGGGACAGGCGCTTCCCGCTGATTTTAAGGACAGATTGGACCGGATTCAGAAGATAAGCGAGCACCTGAAAAAGAACCGGGCGCCTCAAAACGTCAAGGGAATGGCTTCCAGGCTGGCCCGGGAGAGCGATCAACTGCTTACGGAGTGGGCGGGAATGAGAAAAGGCGTTCCCAGCGGCGGCCTGGATAACCTGAAGGAGTTGAACCGGAGCATCCAGGCCCTGGAAGCGGCGATCAAAAAGGAAGAAAATCCTTTTAAAATAAAAGGCCTCAATCAGCAGTTGATTGACACGAGCGCCAGATTGAACAAACTGGCGCTCAATCAATTCGGTTTACAACCGAGAACCGGCGGTAAAAGGTTGAGCAAGAAAGAGGCGGAAAAGATCGAGTCATTGGGAAACCAGTTGAAGGACCTCAATCAGCAGGTAAAGAAAAATCAAGATAGCCCGGACAAACTGAAAAAAGTAATGTCCAAAATGATGATGGCTTCCGATGATCTGGCCAATATGGACTTGGACAAGCTGGCCGGCGAGGCGGACGTCAGCCTCAGGGAGCGCAACATGCAGTTCGGCAGCAAGTACATGCTGGCTAAGGGGGGGGCGGTTCCTCTTACCCCGAGTTCCATACCGCAAATCGATGGCCAGATAAATCAAATTCCCACTGGAATAAATCCGAGCGACTTTATGTCTCAGGGAATGTCGTTTGATCAAATCCCGGCCGGAATAGATCCCAACAGCTTTTTGGGCCAGACGGGGATGCCCGGGGCGGCAACCGGTATTCACGGCAATCAGCCTCCCTCCCGAAACAACCGGCAAATCCCCGACCGACAAATATCCCAGCTGAAAAAGAGCGCCTCCCGGTTGAAAGAACTCAGCGATATGCTCAAGCGGCCTCAAGACGCGAACAGTTTGAACCAGATCGGTCAGACCGCTCAGGCTCTGACAAGCAACCTTAAAAAGATCTCCGCTCAGAACCCGGAGAACGCTCAACTGGCCAGGGAACTGAGTGAGATAGCCACTGAGGTTAAGCGAACCGCCTTCAATCTGCGGAAACAGGCGGCAAACAGGGAAAAAGACGAGGTGGATCTGGACAAACTGGATGAAACCGTCAGCCGTCAGAGGAAGGAAAAGTACCGGAAACTGACCAGGATAAACCGGAAAATACGCTCCTCAAAGATGGACAAGCAAAATGTTTTGAAAATGCGGGACCAGCTGGCGGCCACCGCTGCGGGATTGAACCGGATGAATCAACTTCAGCAGAGCTTAAACAACAGTAACGTAGCTTCACCCTCAATCGACCCGGCCTTATTAAAAAAACAAAAAACGGCTCAAGGGTTGCTGCAGAAGCTGCAGAAAACCACTGATCCGCGGCGGATCAAGCAGCTCGCCCAGCAACTTACCCAGTCACAGAAAAAGATTCAGCAGGATCTGGCGAGAAAATCGGAAGAGAGAAAGGCTGTGCGACAGACATTGGAACTGGCCAAACTGGCCGAGCAGGTCCAGGCCGGTTCAATCAAGGATATGGACTCAATCGGTTTAAAACTGGATCAGTTATCACGGAAGATGTCCGGTAAAGATCCCTCTCAAGCGTCCAAGCTGCAACAATTAAGCCAGAAAACACTTACCAGAACGGACTCCAGCCAATCGAACCCGGCTGCCGGGGACCTGAAACGGATAAAGGATCTTTCCCAAAGATTGATGAAGGAGAAAGACCCGGACAGGCAAAAAGTCCTGGCCGACTCGCTTCAGCAGTTAAGCAACCGCCTGGGAAGCCGGTTTAAGGATAATAACGAATCCCCGGCCGGGTCCCAGTCCGTTGGCAGTCAGTTGAGCGAACTTTCCCAATTAAGCGGGCAGCTTGCGAACGAAAAGAACGCCGGGCTGAGACAGGCGATGGTAAAGAGAATGAAGACCCTGAACCGGGCGATGATGGATAACCTGAGCCGGAGTTTGGACCGGAACCCTGGTGACCCTAAAATCAGGGGCCTGCTGGCTCAGGCTAAGACAAACCAGAAGCTAATGGACAAAATCAATCCCAGTAAGGTTTCCCACACCTTCAGAAAGCAAACATTGCAATTGGATACCGGTATAAATGATACGGTCCGAGGCTTTAATGACCGATTCGGGGCTGATATGACCCAGGGCCAAATAAGCGAGCTGGCGGAACTGAACAGGAATTTACTGAGCGAAAAGAACGCCGGCCGCCGGAAATCGGTCATAAAGAGGATTAAGACCCTCAACCGGTCCATGATCAACAAGCTGTCTGAGCGCTTGCGGAATAATCCCGGGGACGGGCAAAGCCAGAAGTTGCTGGAGCAGGTGAAAACCAATCAGAACCTGATGAAAAGTATCGACCCCAATAAGGTTTCTCAGGATTTCAGAAAGCGGATATTACAATTGAACAACGGCCTGCAGAACCTGGCCCGGGATGATTCCCTGAAAGCTTTCGACGCCACTCCCACCCAGCTGCGGGAGCTTTCCAAGCTCAACCAGGATTTGCTGAACGAAAAGAACGCCGCCCGCAGAAAGGCGATGATGGCCAGAATGAAATCCCTCAACAAGTCGGTTATCGACACCCTGGCGCGCCGTTTAAGCCGAACCCCCAACGACCTTAAAAGCAAGGCCTTGCTGGAACAGGCCAAAAACAGCCGGAAATTGATGGATAAGATTAATCCGGGTAAGCTTTCCGGAGATTTCAGAAAGCAGGTCTTGAAACTGGATACCGGCATCAACAACCTGGACCGGAGGCTCAATCCCCAGACCGCAGGCAGCCTCCCGCTCGCTCAAATAAGCGAACTTACCCGGTTGAGCAACGGGCTGTTAAAAGACAAGAACTCCCGCCGCCGAAAAGTAATCATGAATAGAATGAAGAGTTTGAATCAGGCGATGCTGGATAAACTCAACCGGCGTTTGAAAAAGAACCCCGATGACCGGCAAACCGGTAAATTGTTGCAACAGGCCAAAGCCAATAAAAACTTAATGAATAAAATCAATCCGAACGCGGTTTCCCATGATTTCAAGAAGCAGGCGCTGCGGTTGAAGACCGGCATCCACAGCCTGGCGAGTAAGACCGTTCCAAGCGGCGGCAGTATGTCCGATGATAAGATAAGAAAACTCTCCCAGTTGAACGTTGATTTAATGAGTGTTAAAAATTCCAATCAATTGAAAGCGACCGTCGACAAGATGAACAAGCTTAATGATTCCATGATTAAGAAATTCAGCCGGCATTTGAGGAATAATCCCGGTGATGACCTGGGAAAAAGACTGTTGTCCAGGGTCAGAAAAAACAAAAAACTGTTAAGCAAAATTGATCCCAGCAAGCTTTCCGGCGATTTCAGGAAACAGATGCTTAAACTGGATAAAAACATACAGAATATGGCCCCGATTAATAAGCCGGGCAAATCCGAGACCAATGTAAACAAACAGCTGGTCAAGCTTTCCCGGCTCTCCATCGGCATAAAAAAAGCCCAGAATTCCGGGCAGGTTGTTAACATGATGAACAAGATGAAAGATGTAAATGATTCTCTGGTACAGAATCTGGCCGAACGCCTGAAGAAAAACCCCAAAGATCAGACCGCTAACAAGCTTATCAGTCAAGCGAGACAAAACAAGGATTTTCTTAAACGGATCGACCCGGAGAAGATCTCCCCGGATGTGAGAAAACATATTGCCCAGTTCAACGGCGGCATCCAGGAATTTATCCGGATGGGTAAGGTGAAACCGGCCAATTTGCTTAACAGCTTATCAATGAACGAAATATCCAGGATGGTGACTTCCGCCAATGAATTGGATAATATCTCATATATTCTTTCTCAACCGAACGCCATAGGCGAGTTAGCCCAGAATTTCGATAAAATCGATACCCAGATGAAAGGGATTGAAAACAAACTGGGCGGTTCCAGCCCCGAAAGAAGAACTATCGGAAAAAAGCGGTCGGAATTAAAAAAGCTGCTTAAGGAGAAAGACCAAAATAAACGGCGGGAAAAGCTCAGAGAGATTACCTCTGATTTATCAAAGGTTTCGCATAAGCTGAACAAGCTTACCAAGAACCTGAAGAATTCCGCTTCAAAGCAAACGCTCGGTGATATGCGGATAAAACAGATGAAGAGTAACTGGCGGAAATACATGGAAATGAGCGATAAGCTGTCGCAGCAGCTGGACGATAGAATGATTAAACAGATCTCCCGGCAAATGAACAAGCTTTCATCCAAGGATCTGGATATGATTCAAGACAAAATGCAAACCGGGAAGCTTCCCATAAGCAACAGTAAGGGAAGCTTTTTCGACCAGCTGAAGAATTCTATGGAAACCATGCCTCTCTTCTCCCGGTTCTTTCAAAAGAGAACCAATCAACAGGGGTTCAGCGACTCCATGAATCCGGAAGACATTTTAAAACAGGGAGCGATCAATCAAATCGACCAGATGGTAAAGCAACTGCAGAAGAGCCGGCAGAATTCGCGCAATAATTCCGACGATGACAACGGAAGTAATCAGGAGGGTGATGATGAGACCAAGACGAACAACGCGAAGCCTTCCCCTTCAGCCACTAAGCGACAGGCCTTCTATAACGCCAAGGTAGCCCAGCAGGTCAGCATGACCCCCCAGAACGATATGATAAACAACACCTCTCCCATGCAGGAGAACCTGGCCAGCGGGGATGTCTTTAGCCAGATAATGAACAGGTTGAAAAAGCAGCGTAAGCGGATAGCCAAACTCGGGACAGAGAATAAAACTCTTTCCACCAGGAAATTACCGCTTTCCAAAGACCGGAGCGTTCGCCGGCAGACATCGCACCAGCAACCCGAGATAAAAAACGCTGACTTTTACATGAACCAGGGAGGGGCTCCTTCTGAAATTCTCCAGCATACGTTCGCCAACACCAAAATAAAGCAGAAAAACACCCCCAACCTTTCTTTTATGGAAGATGCCGATAAAAAGCTTTTTCTTAATGTTCCGATCAAGGTGAAGGATAAGAGCAAACTCAAAGAGATGGAATCGGAAAATATGAAAAGATACAAGGTAAAGGGGGTAATCGCCCTGGGAAAGCAAGAAGAAGACGGCAGTGTCTTTCAACAGGAGATTCCCGCGGAATACCGGAAATTAATCAAGCGTATCTATTCTCCCTCCTATTCAACAGCGGTCACCAACTAATCCCCCACAAAAGCCGGGTTGACAAAATCCCCTATATTTGTAAAATGTAAATCTCTTTTAATAAAAACTGAACAAACAAGAGGAACATATCTATGCTTCGCAACAAACGATTCGTTGTTTTTTCCATCCTGCTTCTGCTGGGGATTTGCTGGGGAAACTCATTTGCTCTGGATAAGCAGGAGGTCTTGAAAGCCCTGGAAGAGGGCTTTGTGGAGGTGGCTCAGCATAACCGGGATGCGGTGGTGAATATCAGTTCCGAGCATATGGTGAAACACCCGTCATTCGATTCCGGTAAATCACCTCACGGCTTTAAATCGCCTCATGATTTCGACCGTATGCCGGGCGATGATTTGAAGGATTTCTTCAAAAACTTTCTGGAGCCTTTCCGGAAAAGAATACCTCAGGGCCGGATTCCCCAGACCAGCCTGGGATCGGGAGTAATCGTCAATGACAACGGCACTGTTCTTACCAATTATCATGTGATCGAAAAGGCGGACAAGATTACCATAAAACTGGCGGACGGCACCAAGTTCCCCGGCAAGATAATAGGCAAGGACCCCAAAACCGATCTGGCGATCATAAAAATAGAACCTAAAAAGTACAAATTAACCGCCGCCAAACTGGGGGATTCCGATAAATGCCGGATCGGACAATGGGCGATGGCGATCGGTAATCCCTACGGTTTTGAGAACTCGGTCACCGTCGGGGTAATCAGCGCTCTTGGCCGTAACGAGCTTCACATCGCCAATTATGAAAATTTCATTCAGACCGACGCCTCCATTAATCCGGGAAACAGCGGCGGGCCCCTGATAAATCTCAAAGGGGAAGTAGTAGGCATTAATACGGCCATTACTTCCGGGGCTCAGGGGATCGGCTTCGCCATTCCGGTTAACATGGCCAGAAACATCATGGAGCAGCTGCTTACCACCGGCAAAGTGGTTCGCGGGTGGATGGGAATCGCCATCCAGAAGGTTACCGAGTCCCTGGCCAAGCAGTTCAATGTTCCGGAGGAATCCGGGGTTCTGGTCGGCCAGGTTTTTAAGGGAGACCCGGCGGACAAGGCGGGCATGAAAGCGGGGGATATCATCCTGGAGTTCGGCGGTCAAAAGGTTCATACCCCGGCCGAGTTATCCAGATTGGCGGCCGGAACCAAACCGGAAACCGTGGTAAAGGTGGAAATTCTCCGGGACGGTAAGCCAAAAACCATCACCATCACCATGGGGCAGCAGAAAGAAAGCCGGGAAGCGGCTCAGGAAAAGACCAACCGTTTCGGTTTCTCTCTGCAGGAAATCACCCCTGAACTGGCCAAGAAGTTTGAAGTCAAGGAAGGGGAGGGAATGCTGGTAACCAGCGTGGAAACCGGCTCACCAGCGGAAGAGGCCGGCCTTATACCCGGTGACTTAATCATCCAGCTGAACCGTAATCCTCTTTCCGATGTCGAAAGCTTAAACAAAGCTATGGAAAAGGTTAAGCCGGAGGATTCCATTATGGTACTCCGCAAGCGGGATAAGAGCTCGCTGTTTGTGGTCATAAAGCCCCCCGCCAGATAGGCGGCAATGGCCGGCTTCAGTGAGGAGAGCTTGATTGGCCGGTTAAAGAACCGTCATAGCGTAGAAGATCCTAACCTGATCCTGGGAATCGGGGATGACGCGGCCGTAGTAAAAACGAGCGGCCTGGAACTGCTCTCCACCGACCTGCTGGTGGAAGGGGTGCATTTCGACCTGAGTTATGCCGCTCCCTTTCAGGTCGGGCAGAAAGCAGCGGCCGTCAATCTCAGCGATATCGCCGCCATGGGGGGCGATCCCCTTTACCTCTTGACCAGCCTGGCCATACCTCCGGAGAAAGCAGAGAGGTTCTGGCAGCCGTTTTATCAGGGTCTGCGGCATCTGGCCGGCAAGTATGACGTCACGCTGATCGGCGGGGATATCTCTCATTCTCCGGGACCGATTTTTATCAATGTTACGGTGGTCGGGCAGGCTGATTCTTTTATAAGCCGCCGGGGCGCCTCTCCGGGAGACCTGATCCGGGTTAGCGGAAATTTAGGGGAAGCCGCCGCCGGACTGGCGCTTCTACAGGCGGGCCGGGGCAGTCAGAAAAAGTGGAAGGCATTAATTAACAAGCAACTAATGCCTATCCCCAGGCTTGAAGCGGGAAAGATTCTGGCCGGGCAAGGGCTGGCCTCAGCCATGATGGACTTGAGCGACGGCCTCGGCAGCGACCTGCCCCGCTTGACGACAAACTACGGCCTGGGGGCCAGGATTTACCGGGACAGGCTTCCCCTCTCCGATTGTCTGATCCGGGCCGCTGCCAGCCTGAACAAATCCCCTTACGACCTGGCGCTCTGCGGAGGAGAGGATTATGAGCTGTTATGGACCGCCCCTCCTACCGCCTCCCCTGAAATTGAGCGGTTGATTACCCCGGAACCGGCCGTTATCGGAGAGATAACCTCTGATAAACGGCTTATCCTGGTGGACGGCCAGGGAAATAATTCCCCCCTGCCGGCCGGGTTCGATCATTTTTTATCGCAGGGCGTGCAGGTTGGCCATTGAGATACCGCTCAGCATGGCGCCCACAATTCCCAGGAACCCCTGATCGGTTCCGCAGATAAACAGGTTCTCCACCGGGGTTACCCCGTTCTTGATCTTTTCCGGGCTTCCGTAAACCGCTCCCTTTAAATGCCCGGTGTACTTATGGATGGTCAGGGGGGTGAACATGTCGGTAAAGATAATCGAGTCCGAGAAATCCGGTATCACCGTGGAAATTTTCTCCAGGGATTCCTTCCGCCAGGCCTGCTTGTGGTAAAGGTATTCTTCCGGCGAAAGCGAGTCCCAGAGATCGTAATTCGCCTGATGAGTCACTCTTACCATATTGTCTGGCAAGGGGGTTTCAAACTGGAAATTGCTGGGGCAGCAGATTACTCCGGAAGCGATATCCACCAGACCGAGAGGCCGTTGGTAAGCAAACCTGTCCGAATCATTATAAAAAATGATGGTCTTGTCCAGACCGAGATCAGAGGGGGGGGTGTCCAGAACATAGATCATCTCCACAAAGGATAATTTCCCCAGCTTGCGCTTTATTTTTGGAACCGGTATTCCGGCCAGGTTCATGGTCTCCAGATATCCGGCGCAGGAAAGAATCTTCCTGGTCTCCAGCAGATCACCATTCTCCAGAGTAACCGACTGTACCCGGCTGCCGCTGTCCAGGCTAATCCGCTTGACCCCGGTGCGAAGCCGCATCTCTCCCCCGCACCGCTTGTATTTTTTCAGCAGCACGTTGATGATCCGCCGGACTCCCGCTTCCGGCCGGGCAAAACCCTCCTGGAAGATCGACTTGAACATGATGGCGAACTGGTCGAAGTCCATGTCGTTTTCCCTGGCGCTGCCGTAATAGGAAAGCGGGCAGAACAGCATCTCCACCAGCAGGGGATCGGTAATATACGAACCGACCACCCTTCTGGCGGAAACGGGATGATAGTTCAGATCCAGTTCGTTGAAATCAGCCAGATGCTTACATAATTTCCGAAAGTTTCCGGTCTGCCGGGGAAATTTTTCCCTGATCTCCCGCTCCAGCAGAGAGAAATCATTGCTGAAGTGAAGCACGGTTCCCGGAAAACTGACCGCCGACCCCACCTGTTCACAGAGTCCGAAATCCTCATGCTTGAGCCTGAGCTGCCTGAGGAGTTTGGTAAGCGGCTTGTTTCCGGCTCCCCTGGGGACGTAGTTGGTCATGGCATGCAATCCGACGTCGAACTTCCGGCCCTCTAAAGAATAGAAGGAGTTCAACCCCCCGGGCCGGTAATGCTTCTCCAGGATACAGACCTTTTTTTGGTAATGGGCCAGCCGGATCCCGGCGGCGATTCCCGACATTCCCGCCCCGATAATAATTACATCGTAAGTCATTGTCTCACCGGATGAAAAAGAGGGATCAGCCCCTTGGAGATAAACCTTTTTCCCTGGCTGTCTATGATGATTCCTTCCAGGTCGGCCCTGTTTTCCAGAAAGATTTTTCCCTTTTTCCCGCCCATAACGAAGATACCGGTAGCGATGGCGTCGGCCTGCTCGGCAGTGGCGGCGACTACGGTGACCGAGCGGCAGCCCCTGGCCGGATAGCCTGTCCGGGGGTCGAGAATATGGTGATAACGAACCTTTTTTTCCATGAAGAAACGCTCATAATCACCGGACGTCACCACCGCTTTACCGGTTATCTGGACACTCCCGATCAAGCCATTATTATTTCTAGGGTTTTGAATCCCTATGGTCCAGGGCCGCCCCTGACCCTTTGTTCCCGCCGCCCGGATATCTCCTCCGGCGTTTATAATGAAATTTTCTATTCCCGCCTCTTTCAGTTTGGAGAAGGCCCGGTCCACCCCGTACCCCTTGGCTACCGCTCCCAGATCGAATCCAGTGTCAGCCGGAGAAAAATAAACCTGGCCGCCGGTTAATTCAACCTGCCGCGACCTGGTTAAAAATGATGATATCACATCTGCCGGAGGAACCGATTCCCGGCCTTCTTCAAAACCCCACAAAGCGGTCAGCCGGCCCATGGTGAAATCGAACAGAAAACCGGTCTGCCGGCTGTACTCTTGGGAGCGCTCCAGCAGATGGTACAGCTCATCAGAAACCGGATACCCGGAGTTGCCTTTTAAAGAAAGATGATTGAGTTTATAAATCTCGCTCTTTTTTATCAGGCGGGACATCTTCCGCTCAACCCGGTCGATCTCCTCGAAAGCGGCTTGAAAGCCCTGATCCGCCCGGGACTGATTTCGGGCGACCAACTTTATATTTACCACGGTTCCCATCTGCATCCGGGTGCGGGAAAAGATCTGCTTTCCCCCACAGCCGGCGATCGACTGTAGATAATAAAGCAGGATAGCCAGCCCTATATAAACCAGGTTATTTTTATGAATCTTCTTCACTCATATTTCCCAGATAAACGTATTTCAATTTCCCCTGGGCGATTGACAGGGCTCTCCGCATAGTAGCGGCAGGAGTGGGAGGTTGGGTGCACTGGTAGTCAGGATGATAGCGGGAAAAATGAACCGGAATGTCAGGGTTAAGCCCGGCCACCCAGTCTACCAGAGCGCATATCTGTTCATCCGAGTCGTTAAGGCCGGGAATTATTAAATTGGTAAGCTCCAGATGGCAGTCCGACCGATCCACCGACCTTATGTTCTCCAGCACCGGCTCCAGGCGGCCGCCGCACCAACCCTTGTAAAAATCGCCTTCGATGGACTTGAGGTCGATGTTAAAGGCGTCGATATGGGGGAGTATTTTTTTGAACGGTTCCTCATTAAGAAACCCGTTGCTTACCAGCACGGTTTTGAGGCCGGCCCGGCGAAGCAGCGGGGCGCAGTCCCGGATATACTCGTACCAGATCAGGGGTTCGGAGTAAGTGAAAGCCACTCCAATGGAGTTATGCTCCCCGGCCAGAGCGGCCAGTTTCTCAGGACTGATATAGCGGCTGGGATTGGGGGTTTGGGAAAGCTGCCAGTTCTGGCAGAATTGACACCTGAGATTGCAGCCGCTTACTCCTATCGACAAGATGGACGAGCCGGGAAAAAAATGATAAAGCGGCTTCTTCTCAACCGGATCGAGGGCCAGGGAAGACACCTGGCCGTAATTTTCCGCGTAAAGCCTGCCCTGCCGGTTCACCCTGCCCCGGCATATACCCGCTTTTCCCTGGGCGATAACACACTCATGGGGGCAAAGTGTGCACCTTACCCGCTGGTTTTCCAGTTTTTCAAAATAGAGGCTGGTTGTCACCTGTTATCTTTTACCGTGAAAACACAAAATGTGGAAACCCGTTTTTCGTGGGTGTGATAACCTGTTTTCATCATTAGGGGGTGACGTGAGGCCCTTCATGAAAAGTTTTGAGGGTTAATGATCCCGGTTTATGCTGTATTCCGAGATGGCGAAAAAGGCATCCCGATAGATTGAGTCCTCGAAAACAGTAAGACAATTCCGGGCTTTCTCCACATATTGCCCGGCTTTGGCTAAAGCGTAGTCAAAAGATTTATATTTATGAATCAAATCGAGACAATAAGCAAAATCTCCCTCAGCCAGCTCTTCACCAGCGAAAATTTCCCTTATTCTTTCTTTTTCCGGCCGGTTGGCGCAGGCCATGGCATGAATGATCGGCAGGGTAAAGTTTTTTTCCCGGACATCCCCTCCGATCACCTTGCCCAATCTGGCCTGATCCGCCGTGTAATCCAGGATATCATCCATAATCTGGAACGCCATGCCGGTATTGATTCCATACTCGGCCATAGCGTTGCTCCACCCGTGGTTGTCCCCTTCGATGATGGCCCCGGCGCGGCAACTGCAGGAAAAAAGATGCGCGGTCTTTTTCTCGATAATCTCCAGGTACTCCCCTTCGGTGATCCCCAGATCCCCCTTTTTAACCGATTCCAGAATTTCTCCGTCGGTCATGGTCATGACCGCCTGAATCACCAGTTTCAGGATGGCCGGCTTCTGAGCCTCTTCAAGAGCGAAAAGGGACCAGGAATAAAGATAATCGCCGGTTAACACCGAAACGTTATTACTCCAGCGGGTATTGGCGGATGGTTTTCCCCTTCTTACCTCAGCCCGGTCCAGCACGTCATCATGGAGCAGCGTGGCCACATGGATCAATTCCATAACACTGGCGAACAAAGGGGCCTGGCCGTCCGAATCGCCGCAGATCCTGGCGGCCAGCAGCAGCATGACCGGACGAAGCCGTTTTCCGCCGCTGTTACATACGTAACTTCCGATCTCGCTGATTAAAGGGTTTTCCACCTTCAGCCGCTCGGCCAGGATTTTTTCCACCTCCCCGAGTTCGGAAGCAACCAATCCGGGAATCTCTAAAGGGGAAAGTTTTTTCATACTAAAAATTAAGGAAGATTGATTACCGCCCCCAGACGGGCATAGACAGACCGCCCCGGGTAAAATTTTTCAAACACCGATTCCGGGAGGGGGCCGGCCGCGCAATGGGAAAGCCCCACCTTCTGCAAACCAAGCCCCTTAATTTCCCCGGCCAGTTTCGTTAACTGCGCCTGATCGAGATCGATGAACCGGCCGCCCCCCACCATCAGGTACGGCTTTTCGGGAAAAACCTCCCCCACCGCCTTGAGCAACCGGGGCCAGCCGGTGTGAAAACAACCGGAAACGATCACCGGCCCCTGAGAGGTTTTCACCACCAGACTCAGCTCCTCTTTTATCCGAAAACGGGGATTGTCGGGATTGGTCTGGAATATATATACGTTGGGAGCGACTTTCAGCTGTTTTTTTACCGTGTTAAAAGGATAGAACCCAGCGTAATCGCCAGGAATGTCCGAGGGCACATAGGTCTCGATTTCGGGGTTAAGCCCCAGAAGATAACGAAGCCCTCCCGCGTGGTCCGGATGCCAGTGGGAGATAATAACCAGGTCGAAATCGGCGGGAGAATAACCGGCAGCCTTCATATTATGACCGAATATCTCCGGGTCCCATCCGGTATCGACCAGCAGCTTGCGTTTCCCCACCGTAACCACCGCCGAGAAACCCCAGCCGGTTCTTAAACCGGGGGTTCTGGTTTCGCTGTCATAGATAATCCGGATGGTATCGGCGGCGTCAGCAAAGGACGGCCCCAGAAATAATACCGCCAGACAGACCGTTATATATTTACTTATTTTAAACAAAGTGAATTTATTTCCAGTCTCTTGAACTTAATTATAGGATTGCGCTCCTGGATTGTCAAATTAAGCGATTCTTCTTTTATCGTGAAAATACCGGAGTGGGGTTTCCCTCTTCATGGGTAATAATCACACTTTTTCATCACAGAGGGAAGAAGAGCGGCCCGTCAGGAAAAGTTTTGTGATAAAATGGCTATCTTTGGTTGAATTCTAATAACTTGATTAAGGTGAAATAATGACAAAACGGGTGGAATTAGCCAACGGGGCGGTGGTAATCGCCAGGCAGGTGCCGGGAGCGGAGGTGGCGGCCCTGCAGATCTGGTTTAAGGCCGGCAGCGTGCTGGAAGGGGAATACATGGGCAGCGGGATCTCCCATTTTGTGGAGCATATGCTGTTCAAGGGAACGGACAGACGGCCGGTAGGGGCGATCTCCCGGGAAATCGAAAGGGCGGGCGGCGTGTTGAACGCCTTCACCTCTTATGAGAACACGGTCTATCATGTTACTCTGCCCAAAGAAAATTTAAGAACAGGCATGGATGTGTTCGCCGACGCCATTACCTCTTCCACCTTTGACTCCGAAGAGATGGAAAAGGAAAGGGAGGTGATCCTCAAAGAGATCAACATGGGAATGGACGACCCGGACCGCTACCTGTTCGATAATTTCACCAGAACCTCGTTCATCAGGCATCCGATCAGGCATCCGATCATCGGTTATGAAGGGCTCTTCACCCGGATCACCCGGGACGATCTCTTGAAATATTACCGGAAAATGTACATCCCGGACCGGATGACCGTGGTGGCTGTCGGCGGTGATTCCTGCGCTGAGATGATCCAACTGGCTAAAGAGTTCTTTGAAAAAATCCCCCGGGTAACTCCGATAGCCCCCCTTCTTCCCCCGGAACCGGTTCAACTATCCGCCCGGACAGGAGAGCTGGAATACGAAACCCAGATCAGCCGGCTGGTTACCGGTTTTCACACGGTTCCCACCGGTCATCCGGATATTTTCGCCCTGGATATCCTGCAGCTGATTCTGGGCGGCGGGCATAGCTCAAGGTTGTATCAGCGCCTGGTGGAAAAGGAAGGTTTGGCTTTCAATTTCAGCTGCTGTTCCTACACCTCCACCGAAACCGGGGTATTCCTGCTGGAAGCAGAATTCGATTATGAAAAGCTGGACCGAATCAACCGGGTAATCCGGGAAGAGATCGACTCGATAAAGAATAAAAAGGTGCCGGAAGCAGAGCTGGAGAAAGCCAAAAAACAGATTCAGAGTCACTATCTCTTTCAGCAGGAGAAAGTGGAGGGGATGGCTCACCTGCTGGGAGCCAATGAAGTCGGCATAGGAGATTGCCTCTTCTCGGAAAAATACGTCAAGAAAGTGGCCAAGATCACATCCGATGATTTACAGAGAATAATTTCCGCTTATTTTTCTCCGGAGCGGATGACCAGGCTGGTTTTAAAACCGAAAGGCGCTGCCGGGCAAGACAGCCAGGCTCAGAGCGCCGACAAGTTAACCGAAAAGATCACCCGCACTGTCCTGGAAAACGGCCTCAGGCTGATTGTCCGGGAAAACCCGGCGGTTCCGGTCATCGGAGTCAAGCTGTTAATGGCCGGGGGGCTGCGCACGGAAAACAGGGTCAACAACGGCATTTCCAACCTGGTAGCGGAAATGCTTACCAAGGGAACCGCCAGCCGGACTTCGGAGATGATCGCCTCCCAGATCGAATCGGTGGGGGGAAGGCTGGGCGCGTCCAGCGGCGGCAACTCCATGGAGGTTTCCCTGTCCGTTATGAAGGATGATTTCGAGTACGGCCTGGATATCCTGGCGGATGTGGTCTGCAATGCCAGTTTTCCGGAAAAAGCCTTATCGGTCGTTAAGGAGCAAATCATAGCCGATATCAAGGATGACGAAGACCAGCCGGTCAGCGTAAGCAGAAACCTCCTGCGCGCCAAACTGTTTCCCAACCACCCTTACGGCCTGCCCGACAACGGAACCATCGAATCGGTAACCGGACTGAAACGGGAAGAGCTGCTCACCTATTATCAGCGACAGGCGGTTCCGGAAAACATGGTAATGGTTCTTTCCGGGGATATCGGTTTTCCGGCAGCCCGGGAAAGCATAAAAGACAAGTTCGGCAACCTGCCCGGTAAGAAGTACCCGCTTCTCGAATACCCAGAGGAAGCCCCGATTACCCAGGTGACGATGGCGGAAAAAATCCTGGACAAGCGGCAGGCGGTCTTGATGCTGGGATATCGGGGCATGGCGGTCTCAGACCCGGACGCTCCGGTATTTGAACTCCTTTGCGAGATCCTTTCCGGAATGGGGGGAAGGCTGTTCGACAATGTCCGGGAAAAACAGGGCCTGGCTTATTTTGTGGGAGCCATGAACTGGATCGGCGTAGACCCGGGGGGATTTATCTGCTATGTGGGGACGGTTCAGGAAATGCTGGAAGCCGCCAAGAAGAGCATGCTCCACGAGATCCAGCGCCTGATCGACGAGCCGGTGGATGACGAGGAACTCTCCCGGGCCAGAAACAATCTCTCAGGCCATAAGAAGGTCTCCCGGCAGAAGAATCAGGCGATCGCTCTGGAAATCGCCCTGGACGAACTGTACGGTCTGGGTTATCTAAGATATCAGGAATACGAAAACAGAATAAAAGAGATTTCCGCTTCGGATATCCAGAGGGTGGCCAGGCAGTTTCTTCAGAGCGATTCCTATATCTGCGCTCAGGTGGTTCCGCCTCAGCAGGAGGAAGGGATATCGACCTGATCCACTATCCCCATAATGATTCCCCTGACCGGAGCGGTATCATTATGCAGAACCGTGCGGGCGGAACTGCCTTCCAATAAAAGCAGAACCAGGTCACCATCACCGGCCTGGGCCTCGTCAATGGCCAGGTAGGCCTCTTTTTCCATTTTTCCCTTCAAGTTCACTTTATGGACAACCATGATCTTTTTGCCTTTATAGGCGGAATGCTTGACCGTGGAAACGATATTGCCGGTAACCCTGGCTAAAAACATGCTTCTATCCCTCCAACAGCTCCACAATCATGGCCGCCATGAGGGGTATCATGATTTCATGATGCCCGGTCAGGCGATACCCTTTTCCTCCGCCGGCTGTCGGTCTGGTAACCACGTTCTGGAGAGGGCGGTAATGCTGGATAAAGTCGAAGTTGGCGGTGGTGAAATCCGTAACCGGGTGCCCCAGATTACGGGCCAGGGTAACGGCTTTCAGAAAAATTTCCGGCAGAATGACCGCTGAACCGATATTCAGGTAGACCCCGCCGCCGCCCAACTCCGCCACATAAGCGGAAAACAGCTGGAAATCCAGGAGGCTTTTCCGGCCGATACAAGCTCCGTCAGCCCTGGGCGAAAGATGAACGATATCCGTTCCCACCGCTACATGCACAGTAACCGGAATCTCCCTTTTATACGCCTCGGCGAACAGGCTGTATTCCAGATAGGGAGGGTTTTGCTCGACCAGAAAAGCACCGATCGATTCTCCCAAACCTTCCTTATCCCGGCAATTAACGGCCTGATTGACCAGCTCGCCGGTTTCCCGGGCCATCCCGAAGCTGCCGGAACCAAGTTCCGCGGCCACGTCTTCGGAAGTCCGGCCGATCAAAGCCAGCTCGAAATCATGAACGATTCCCGCCCCGTTGAGCGCCAGCAGGCTGATTACCCCCCGCTTCATCAAATCGATAATGACCGGGTTCAGGCCGCATTTGATCGAATGGGCTCCCATCCCCCAGATAACCGGTTTTCCCTGTTTGTGGGCGGAGACCACCGCTTCCGCCACTTTACTGATGTCTCCGGACGCCAGGATATGGGGAAAGGACTCTAAAAAGGCCCGGAAGGTTCCGCCCGCTTTGAAAGGGGAAGCGAAATCATCGACAGAAACCTTGGATTTTCTTTCGGCCAGAGAATAGGTTTTAAGGTCGGATAAATTAAGAGGGGCTTTTTTCATCGGATTTAAGCGATCCGGTCCGGGTCGTTTTCCGGAAAAAGAGCCTCTTCCACTATTTTGCAGATCACGTGCCCCATGGTAATATGAACCTCCTGGATGATGGAAGTTATATCGGAATTTACCACCAGCGCATGGTCTGCCAGCGAAAGAAGTTCGCCCCCATCATTTCCGGTAAAGGCAACCGTATGCAAGCCCTTTTCACTGGCCGTCCTGATTCCGTTCACCACATTGGCCGAGTTGCCGCTGGCGCTGATTCCCACCGCAAGATCACCGCTTTTTCCCAGGGATTCGATCTGCCGGGAAAAGATCTGGGAAAAGTCGCTGTCATTGGCAATACAGGTAAGTATCGATGTATCGGTCGCCACTGAAATCGCCGGCAAAGCCGGACGGTCGAACTGCAGGCGGTTCACCAGCTCGGCCGCCAGATGCTGGGCATCGGCCGCGCTGCCGCCATTGCCGAAGAACAGGATTTTATTGCCCGAACGCAGGCAGTCTATCATCAGACAGATAACAGCGGCGATCTTTTCATGATAGCGGTTGACCCACCCCAGCTTTACATTGGCGCTTTCCTCGAAATAACCGATAATAGAGTCTTTCATCTTTCCCCTTCCAGGTTAACGTCATTTCCCTTTTTCAGGCCGATTTTCCCGGCCACCCCTGAATTCAGTTCCAGCACCATATCCACCGGCGCCGGGGGATAATACAAAGGTAACCTGTCAGACGGATTTCGGGGGGGAGGAATAGAAGCGGTTACCTCCACCACTTTATTCCGGAAAATCCAGATAATATCGATGGCAAACCGCATCCCCTTCATATAAAAAGGATATTTTCCGGGGCGCTCGAAGATAAACAGCATTCCCCTCCCCTCTTTCAACCGGTCCCGGTATCCCAGTCCTTTGGTTCGAGATTTCCGGTCGTTGGCCACCTCAGCATAGATAACCGCCTTGTTCAAGCGCAGTTTCACCAGTTCCGCCGCTCCGGCTGAAGCGGAAAAAACAAGCGCCCAGATCAAGCCAAGCTGTAATGCCCTCACCCTATTTGAGATCAGTCAGATACTGCGTCAGCAATCTTACCCCGAAACCGGAGGCCGCTCCTTCAGGCTGATAAGAGGGCCCCTTGCTGTTCATGGCCGGCCCGGCGATATCGATGTGCGCCCAGGGGCGGTCCCCCACAAATTCTTTCAGAAAGGCGGCGGCGGTCATGGTTCCCCCGTAAGGACTGGAACTGATATTGGCGATATCGGCTATCTTGCTTTTCATAAGCTCCGTATGTTTCGGATTAAGCGGCAGCGGCCAGATCTCCTCGGCGCTTTCCCGGGAAGCCTTTAATAAAGCATCTTTGAGGGGATCATCATTTCCCATGATACCGGCGATATCATCCCCCAGAGCCACGACACAGGCGCCGGTCAGGGTGGCCAGATCAATGATTTTATCCGGCTTGAACTCACCGATATAACTCAGGGCGTCCGCCAGCAGCAACCGGCCCTCGGCGTCCGTGTTCAAGACTTCCACGGTCTTTCCCGAGCGCATGGTAAGGATGTCGCTCGGTTTATAGGAATTTCCCGAAGGCAGATTTTCCGCCGCCGGAATAAGACCGACCAGATTTACCGGCAGCTTCAAGTCCGCCACCGCCTGGAACACTCCTACCACCACCGCCGCTCCGGACATGTCGGCTTTCATATGATCCATGTTCTTGGAAGGTTTAAGGGAAAGCCCTCCGCTGTCAAAGGTGATCCCTTTACCCACCAGGCCGATCTTAGGTGTTTTCCTTTTTCCTCCGCTGTATTCCAGCACGATCATCAGGGAAGGTTCCGCGCTCCCCTGCCCCACCCCCAGGATTCCGCCCATCTTCAGCTTTTTCAGCCGGTTTTTATCCAGTACCCGGCAGCTGAATCCCTTTTTATTCGCCAGTTCTCTGGCCTTCTCAGCCAACAGTGACGGGGAAAGATCCTTGGGAGGGGCGGAAACCAGATCCCTGGTACAGCAGACCGCTCCGGCAACCTTTTCTCCGATTTTCAACCCCTTTTTTATCTCTTTCAGGTCAGCGCCGCCCAGAAAAATTCCGGCTTTGGCCAGCTGCCGGCCCTTCAGTTTCTCCTGATCGGTAATATAGCGGTCAAACCGGTAATTCCCCAGGAGAAGCCCTTCAGCCAATGCTTGAGCCTGCTTACGGGGCGTTAATGATTTCCTGAACCTGACCGGGACAAAGGAAAGGGATAATTCCGGAAGCTTCAGGGAGGAGATTTTATTTAAAGCGGAAGCGATTCCTTTCCGAATGGTATCCGGGGAAAAGTTCTCCCGCTTGCCAAGACCCAAGAGCAGCAGCCGCTTAGCCGGCCGGCCTTCCCCCAGGAACAAGACCGTTATTTCCCCCTCTTTCCCCTTGAAATCCCCGGAATCGCGAACCTCTTTTATCAACCGGCGAGCCAGGGAGACCGCCTCAGGGGAAAACAAAGCCGACCTGTCCTTATCCTCAAAAAAACCGATTACCGCAACCTCAGACGAGCCTTCTTTCAAACTTCCTGTTTTTATTTCCAGTTTCATTTTACTTTCCCGCCAGACATTGCTGCAAAGCCAACCGGAAATCTTTGGCGTATTGTTTGATCTCTCCCTCCTCATACTTTTCCGGGCCCAGGGAGAATTTTACCTTATCGTCCTGAAACCGGGGAATCAAGTGAAGATGAGCATGCTCAATGACTTGACCGGCACTCTTGAAGTTATTCTGCAGAATATTTATTCCTTCCGCTTCCAGCTCATCCATTAACACCCGGGAAATCAGTTTGGCGGCAGACATCATACCGGCCAGGCTCTCATTGGAAGTGTCTAAAATGGTGGCGGAGTGATGGCGGGGAATCACCAGAACATGCCCCTTGTTGGCCGGATAGATATCCAGAATGGCAATTGTATCGATATCTTCGTAGACAATCTCTCCGGGAATCCGTCCTTTTACGATATTACAAAAGATGCACTCCTTCATTCTTTCTCCTTAACCCGGTCTATTCATAACTTGGCTGACATTTGCCAGACCCCT
Organism: bacterium; assembly: GCA_046757225.1. GTDB lineage: Bacteria > SZUA-182 > SZUA-182 > JBHHXV01 > JBHHXV01 > JBHHXV01. The sequence continues at coordinate 13,183 of JBHHXV010000002.1, read as the reverse complement.
TACCAGAAAATGAATTAGGCCAACGTCCATACAAAATTTGTTAGCCCAAAAAAGTTGAAGGGAAACTGATAAAAAGTAACTATTTTCAACAACATATCATCTGCTTTGCTATGATTCCCGAATTATTCGGGTTAAATCAGTCGCTTATTTCTGATACTGCTCAAGCAATTTAATTATTTCCTTCTTTTGCTTCTTCTGGGCGAACCACAACGGAGTCCGACCTTTATGATCCCGGGTATTTACATCCGCCCCATGTTCCAGCAAAAGTTTCACGATGTAGAGACTCCCCTTGTCCGCCGCCCGCATCAAGGGGGTCGTTCCATCCTTGCTTCTGGCATTTGGGTCAGCGCCTTTACTGAGCAAAACGCGCATTATCTTGATATGTCCTTCCGCCGCCAGAATTAAGGCGGTCTCGCCCAGCTTGTTCTGAGCGTTTACGTCAGCATCGTAGAAAATTAAGATCTTCGCAATACGGGTATACCCTTTCTTCGTCATTTTCATCAAAACCGTGTTGCCATTCCCATCTCTTGTATCCGGATCAGCGCCTTTCCGGAGGGCGGCCTTGGTTTTCGCCGCATTACCGAAAGCGACAGCTCTCAATAACAGCTTATTCTGATCTGTCGCCAGAACCGGACGGACGGCGATTAGATTAATCGCCATAAAAAACAACAGAGAAAATACTGTACAGAGAAACTGTTTCATGCTTAAAAGTCTAGCCTATTAATGGGAATAAGTCAAAGCGAGATTTGTAAACAAACACCAACTAATTCAACCACCTTCCGAAAAACCGGCAATCCCCCGTCATTTTTTTATTCTTTTACCGTGAACATAACGGAGCGGTGTTCCCCTTCTCTCCTGGACTATTCAACAGGAAGCTTACCGGAATGGCATATTAAGGATTGACAAACAAAAGCCAAATGTATATCATAGCTCAAATTATTTCTAAATGAAGGATATCAACTAAATCAATGAAGACATATTCAACGACCCAAAAAGATACCAGCGGAAAAAACTGGTTCCTGGTGGACGCCTCAGATGTCGTTCTCGGCAGGTTGGCCACCAATGTCGCTCAATTATTAAAAGGCAAGCATCGTCCCTTTTATTCCCCGAGTATCGACACGGGTGACCACGTGGTGATTATTAACGCTGAAAAAGTTAAGATTACCGGCAACAAAGCCGATCAGAAAGTCTATCATAATTATACCGGTTATTTCGGTGGACTGAAAACCAGAACCTATCAGGATTTATTGGAAAAAAAGCCGGAAGATATTCTGAGGCACGCTATTAAAGGTATGCTGCCTAAAAACAGCCTCGGCCGTAAAATGATAAAAAAGTTAAAGGTTTACCAGGGCGCTGATCATCCTCATGAAGCCCAGAATCTTCAGCCGCTGAGTTTGAATTTATAAACTTTCATGATGGGCCGGACGTCACCCCCGCATGATGAAAAAAGGTGGTTATCCCCCGAGAAAGGGGCCATTCCACTTCGATATTTCACGGTAAAAACAATTTAAGGATCAAATATGGGTAACTCGGAAAAAACTTATGCCACCGGCCGGAGAAAATGTTCCTCTGCCAGGATCTGGCTGAGTGCGGGAACGGGAAAGGTCACCGTTAATAAACAAAAGGGAGCGGATTATTTCAACAGAGAAAGCAACCTGGCTCTGGTTAATCAACCACTGCAACTGGTTAACGAAGAGGAAAAGATCGCTTTCGATGTCATTGCGACCGTTGCAGGAGGCGGCAAGACCGGCCAAGCCGGGGCGATCCGCCATGGAATATCCAAGGCGTTGGTGGAAATCGACCGGGAAAACCGGGCTGTCCTGAAAAAAGCCGGACTGCTCACCAGGGATTCCCGAATTAAAGAACGGAAAAAACCCGGACAAAAAGGCGCAAGAGCCCGCTTCCAGTTTTCAAAACGCTAAAAATTCTTTCATTCTCTTCATGGCTGTCAACCTCTGTGCCTTTAGAGTCATTAAAAGAAACACTGGTAGAGCTGTTCCGCAAGACCGCCACTGATCTTCCCTTCCCAATTGAATCTTCATTAAAAGCCGCTATTCAAGAGGAGGAGCCTGGTTCCCTGGCTTCTTACGCCCTGCAAACCATCCTGGAGAATATCACCATAGCCAGGGAAAAATCGGTGCCCCTCTGCCAGGATACCGGTTATATCACCTGTTATGTTCACCTTCCGTCCGAAATCAAACACAGGGAAATAGAGGAAGCCTTACTTTCTGCCGAGCGGGAAGCGGTGGAACGGTTTTTTCTGCGCCCGAACGCGGTAGACCCGGTGAGCGGCAAGAACAGCGGCACCGGCATCGGCTTAAAACACCCCGATATCCATTTTCGGCAGACCGACAGTAAGGAAATCCGATTCAGCCTCCTCCTGAAGGGGGGAGGCTGCGAAAACATAGGATCACAGTATAAATTGCCGGATGTCGGCTTGAAAGCCGGCCGGGATTTGGAGGGAGTGCGGCGGTGCGTGCTGGATATGGTGAACAAGGCCCAGGGAAAAGGGTGCGCTCCCGGGGTACTGGGAATTGGAATAGGGGGAGACCGGGCTTCTTCTTACAGCCTGGCCAAAGAACAATTCTTTCGCCCATTCGATGACACCAGCCCCGTTCCCGAACTGGCCGCTCTGGAAAAACGATTAAAAAAAGAGATCAATCAACTGGGGATCGGACCGATGGGGCTGGGAGGGAAAACCACTGTCTCAGGGGTTAAGATCGGAGCGATCGCCCGGATTCCGGCCAGCTATTTTGTTTCCATCTCTTATATGTGCTGGGCTTACCGGGCAGGAATAAAAACTATTGCTCTATGATAAATCTCTCTCTCTCAGATCCGCGGAAAAAGTGGGCTTCCTTGAGAATCGGCGACCGGGTATCGCTTTCCGGTACGGTCGTAACGGCCAGGGATATCGCCCATCGGTATTTGGTGGAAAAGGTTCCCGACATTCCTGAACTTTGTTCCGGTGTCATTTATCATTGCGGGCCGATAGTCAGGAAAGAACAAGATCGATTCATCGCCGCCGGCCCCACCACCAGTATCCGCCAGGAGATGTATCAGGCCCGGGTAATAAAAGATTACCGGCTTCGGGGAATCATCGGCAAAGGGGGAATGGGGGAAGAGACCGCTCAAGCCCTCATCGAGGGCCAGGCGGTGTACCTGCACGCCATCGGGGGAGCCGCCGCCTATGCAGCCCAAAAGATGCAAAGCATAAAAAAGGTCTACCAACTGGAAGAGTTCGGAATTCCCGAGGCTCTGTGGGTAATAGAGGTAAAAGATTTTCCGCTGGTGGTCACCATGGACTCTCAAGGGGGTAATCTTCACCGGGAAGTGGCCGACCGGTCGAAGCGGATTTTGGAAGAATTTATCTATGATTAAACTTCGCGGCTTGAAAAAAGGGTTCAACAATAAGCAGGTTCTGCGGGGAGTGGACCTTCATGTCCGCAAGGGCGAATCAATGGTGGTAATCGGGGGAAGCGGCAGCGGCAAAAGCGTTCTGATGAAACATACCATCGGGCTGCTGCAGGCTGACGAAGGAACCGTAGAAGTAGCCGGAAAGGACATTACCCGGGCCAGAGAAAAGGAATTAGTGGAAATCAGGTGTAAATTCGGCATGTTGTTTCAGGGCGCCGCCCTGTTTGACTCCTTGACCGTGGGAGAGAATGTGGGCTTCTTCCTGGCCAATCATACCAAGATGCCCAAAAAGCAACGGGAAGAAGTGGCGGAAGCGAAACTCCGGATGGTCGGTCTGCCGGGAATAGCCCACCTGAAACCGGCGGAGCTGAGCGGCGGCATGAAGAAACGGGTGGGTTTGGCCCGGGCGATCGCCTCGGAACCGGAGATCATGCTCTACGATGAACCGACTACCGGCCTGGACCCGATCATGGCTGACATGATCAATGAGCTGATCGTCAGTCTGAATAAAGGGCTTAAAGTTACCTCCCTGAGCATTACCCATGATATGGCCAGCGCCTATAAAACCGCCGACCGGATCGCCATGCTTTATAAAGGGGAAATCCTGGAAGTAGGAACCCCTCATGAAATTCAGGAATCGGAGAACCCGATCATCCAACAGTTTATCCACGGCCGGGCCGAAGGGCCGATCACGCAAGATTATGATCAACTTGAACATAGCATGTTCAGGCAAAACCTGACATAAGCACTCTTGCAATTGGCGCCTGCTGGCTCACTTCGTTCACAAGCGCAGGCTGGTAATTGAGCAATATGATGGGCAACTTTGAAATTCCTATACATTAAATTTGTGAATAGACCGGGTTAAGTTTATGTTATCATAAAAAAGTATGAAAAAAGTCCTTTTAATCTTATCCTCGACCAGGCGATCGGAAAAGAGCATTTCCCTGGCCCTGGCCTCTGCGGCGGCCAAGAAGGCGGAACTTATTATCCTGTTTATCCTGGACAGTAAATTCCTGGAAGATGTCAGCGACAGCATGATCGAGGGAGGGTGGCTGGGAAGCTCCGCCTCCCATCAGCTTCACCAGGCGATCGCCGGCGAATACTCTTCTCTGGGCGGCGAACAGGTAAACAAAATCAAAGCTGAAGCCGAACGTCAAGGTGTTCCCTGCCGAACCATAGTCAAAAAAGGCGAATTTCTGGAGGAAACCATGAAGGTTATTCAGGCGGAAGAAGTGGATGAGATAATCGTTATCCGGCGTAAGCGCTCCAATCTGTCCCGTTTTTTCTTCGGCTCGGTGGTCAAGCAGTTGGAAATGAACATTGCTCAAGAATTAATCATAGTAGATGAAAATTAGTTGGTGTGCCTTCATTATTTCCTGAAAAGAAAATCAGAAAAAGCGTTAACCCGGCCTTAATCATTTCGCTCAGTTTTTCCTTGACCATCCTGGCAGGAGCGGTTCTGCTCTTCCTGCCGGTTTCCTCCCGGCCGGGTCACGCGGTCCCTTTTCTGACCGCCCTGTTCACTTCCACCTCAGCTGTCTGTGTTACCGGGCTTACGGTAGTGGATACCGGCGCCCATTTCAGCCGATTCGGTCAATTCATTATCATGGGTTTGATCGAAGTCGGCGGTTTGGGAATCATTACCTTTTCCACCCTGTTCACCCTGATGTTCGCTGAACGAATGTCCATGAAAAACCGGATGATCACCAGAGACGCCATGGACGATTTCGACGCCAACCGGCTGGGAACCCTAGTTAAACATATTCTCATGTATACTTTTATTATCGAGTTTATCGGAGCGGCGGTAATGTTCTCCCGCTTTTATCCGAAATACGGCCTGGAAACAGGTTTGTTCAACTCGGCCTTTCATGCGGTTTCCGCTTTCTGCAACGCCGGATTTTCGCTTTTTTCCAATAATTACCAGGGATACAAACACGACGCTCTTTTTACCGTCACCAACGCTCTTCTGGTCATCATCGGAGGCATCGGTTTTATCGTATTGCTCGATTTAAGACAATATCTCAGGGAAAAACTCAAAGCCAACCCGGCCATCAGGCTGAAATATCATAGTAAAATCGTTTTAAAAGTAACCGCCTGGCTCCTGTTGACCGGAACGGTCATGATTTTTCTGCTGGAAGGCAACCACACGTTAACGGACATGACCGTCTTTGAAAAGATTTACAATGCCTTTTTCCTTTCCGCCTCCTGCCGGACCGCCGGATTCAATACGGTTCCCACCGGAGCCCTGCTGCCGGCCACCCTGTTTATCTGCACTATCCTGATGTTTATCGGAGCCTCTCCCGGGTCCACCGGCGGCGGAATCAAAACCACCACCTTCGCTATCATCATATCCAGCTTAAAAGCGATGACCTATGACAAGGAACATGTGGTCATGAACAAAAAGACCATTTCCCGAAAAAGCGTCAACAAAGCGATTACCATTGCCGGAACCGCTTTGTTTATTGTCAGTTCGGTTACCTTGATCCTGACTATAGCCGAAAGAAACAACTCACTTATCGCCCATCACGATTTTTTTTTACATATCTGGTTTGAGGTGATTTCCGCTATGGGCACCGTAGGGCTTTCCGCCGGAGTCACTCCTTTTCTGGGATCCTTTTCCCGAATAATCCTGATTGCGGTAATGTTTCTGGGCCGGGTCGGCCCCTTGACCATGGCCCTGGCTCTTTCCAGCAATGTAACGCATGTCAAGATAAAATATTCCGAAGGCCGGTTGACCATCGGGTAACGTTTGAGAGCAATGACTGAATCTTCCGGAAAAAAAGCGATGATTATTATCCCTACTTATAACGAGCGGGAGAATATCGAGAAAATAATTAAGCAGGTGCTGGCGCTGCCGGAGCGGTTTTACCTTACCGTGGTGGATGACAATTCCCCTGACGGAACCGGAGACCTGGTTGACCGGCTGACCAAAAAGCATGACCGGCTGAGCGTTATTCACCGCCCCGGGAAATTAGGGTTGGGAACCGCCTATATCGAAGGCTTTAAATACGCCTTGAAGGAAAAGGCTGATTATATCCTGGAGATGGACGCCGATTTCTCTCACGATCCCCAATTCCTGCCGAAAATGCTTGAGGAGGTTAAGGATTGCGATCTGGTCATCGGCAGCCGTTATATTAACGGAATCAGGGTGCTGGACTGGCCCATCAAACGTTTATTACTGAGCACCATGGCCAACCTTTACGTAAAACTGATGACCGGCCTGCCGTTCGAGGACTGCACCGGCGGGTTTAAATGTTTCAAACGAAAGGTTCTGGAAAATATGGACCTGGATCTGATTAAATCGGACGGCTACTCATTCCAGGTGGAAATGAACTTCTGGACTCAAACCCTGGGTTTCAATATAAAGGAGATCCCGATAGTTTTTCAAGAGCGCCTGGATGGAAAATCCAAGATGTCCAAGGGAATAATCAAGGAAGCCCTTTGGATGGTTGTCAGACTGAGACTCATATCATGGGGGATAATAAAAAAATGAACGATGCTTTTTATGACCTGATTACCCGGCGCCGGACAATAAGAAGATTCAAACAGACCATCCTGGAGCGGCCGGCGCTGTTGAAGTGGATCAACGCCGGCCGGCTGGCTCCCTCGGCCGCCAACCGCCAGCCCTTGGAGTATCTGATTGTAGATGAAGACGCTCTGACAGCGGAAACCTTTACCTGCCTGAGCTGGGCCGGTTATATCAAGCCCCGCGGCACCCCCCCGGAAGGGGAAAGGCCGGCCGCCTATATCGTGGTGCTGGTAAATAAAAATATCCGGGAAACCGGTTTTGAGTACGACGCGGGAGCGGCTATTGAAAACATTATCCTGGCCGCTCTGGCGGACGGGGTGGGAAGCTGCTGGATCAGCTCGGTGGACCGGCCCAGACTTTCGGAGATTCTGGAGATCCCCGAGGACCGGTATATCGCTTCGGTTATCGCCCTGGGAATCCCTGGGGAATCCCCAACAACCGTAGAAGCCGCCGATTCCATAAAATACTGGAAAGATGACAAAGAGCAGTTGCAGGTTCCCAAGCGAAAGATCGAAAGCATTACCTATACCAATCGATTTAGAAGCTGACATAATGTAGCTGATACATGCCCCTTTCCGCCCAACGACAAAGTTTCTTAACCGTTTTCGGTGTCAGCCTCTGCGTCTTTATCTATGAAATCCTGATTATCCGGCTGTTTGCCGTCCTTTATCTGTTCGACACCCTGTTTATCATCATCTCCCTGAGTATCCTGGGGGGAGGCCTGGGGGGGATTTTTCTGCACTGGCGGTTAAAGAAAAAATCCCCGGAACAAAGCCCGCTTTCCCGGAAAGCTGTAACGATTCTGCCGCTCGCTTACCTGCTGTGTGTTGTTTACATATCCCGCTGGTTTTACCGGCTGGGACTCCCTGTCAATATACTGATCTGTCTGATTCCCTTTTTTCTTTCCGGACTGGTTATTGCCGACATCTTTCGGCTCAACTCCTCCCGGAGCGGCCAGCTCTATTTTTACGACCTGTCCGGGGGAGCGGCCGGATGCCTGCTGTCAATCGTTTTAACCCAGTACCTGGGAGTGATTTACGCCTTACTGTCTCTAGCGCTCGTCTCTTCACTGTTAATCTTTCTGATAGATCGCCCTTCCCTGAAGAAAGCTATCATTCCCAGTTTTTCCTTCTTGTTCGTCGTCTGTTCCTTGCTCTTTTATCCGATCACGATCGGCCCGGAACAGATCAGACATACGGACACTCCCCTGGGACAAATGTTGAATTATAAAAGGTTCAAGGCAAAATGGTTTCGCTCCTCCTGGGACATTTATTCCCGCTGCGATCTGACAAGCGGCAGCAAGGACGATTCCCTGCGGGATATCTTCATCAACGCCGGTACCCAGGCCACCATGGTTCGTTACAGCCCGGAAAACCTGGGTGCACTCAGACACAACATTATCTATTTTCCCTATCTCTTCGGCAATAATCAGGATATAGCTATTATCGGATCGGGAGGAGGGCGGGACATTCTGATGTCTCTGCTGGCCGGGGCGGATTCCGTGGACGCGGTGGAAATCAATGAGGGGGTGGTGAAAATGACCGAAGAGGAAGCGGCCTATAACGGCAACATATATCACCGTCCCAGGGTAAGGCGGGTGGTGGAGGACGGCCGCAGCTTCGTGATGAAGGGAAACAAACTCTACGACCGGATCGTCCTGACCCTGTCCAGCACCAACGCCTTCGCCGACTTGAGCGGTATTTCCCAGATGGAGAACTATCTGTATACCAGAGAGGCCTTCGGCCATTATTTCCGGCGGCTGAAACCGGACGGCACTTTAACCATTTTTGTCAACTTCTCGCAAGTGCTGGAAAAATTTATCCTTACCGCTGTTGACTGCTTTGAGGACCAGGGGCTGACTCCCCCTCAGGCCATGCGTCACCTGGCGGCGGTCAGCAGTTCCGGCTGGTCGGCCTATTCCTACGCCCTGATGGTCAGAAAGACCCCGTTTACCCTGGAGGAAGCCGACCGGATGGTAGCCAAAACCAAGGAGTTCGGCACAGAAGTGGTTTTCGTGCCCCATTACCAATCCGATACCAGGATTTACCAGATCGCCTTCGGCAAAATCACGCCCAGTCAGTACATCAAGGCCCGCCAACTGAACCTCCACCCTTCCACTGACAACAGCCCCTATTTCCTGGAAGTGGTGATCAATCACCGGCTCAAATTATATTACCTGTTGGGGGGAATTCTCTTATTGATCCTGTTAAACAGCCTCGGATATTTTTTTTACACCAGCCCAGAAAAGAAAGAAAGATTATCCTATCTCGGCTATTTTTTCGCCCTGGGCTGGGGGTTCATGAGTTTGGAACTGTTTTTCACCAAACGGTTCAGCTTTTATCTGGGGTTTCCTCACCTGAACCTGGCGGTCATCCTGTTTTCCATCCTGGTCGGTTCGGGAGCAGGCGCTTTTTACGCTCAAAAGAGGGGGTGGGAAAAACAAAGAATTCCGATAATCTGCGCTCTGACAGCGGCCTGGGGAATTATAGTAAATCTTACCATAGCTCCCTATATAAACCTGACTATCGACAACCCGCTTAATATTCGGATGCTTATGGCGGTTCTTTACCTGTTTCCCGGGGCTTTCCTGATGGGGATGCCCTTTCCCCTGGCCATAAAACGCCTGGGTCGGGAACAGAAAAACCGGAATTCCATTCCCTGGTTTTACGGAATCAACGGCCTGGCCTCGGTAGCCGGCTCCACCGCCACGATAATCATCGGCATGACCTGGGGGCTGGACAAGGCGGTTTTTCTGGCGGCCGGCTTATATCTGGGAGCGGCCGGTTTGATGTCTAGGGGTCTGTCGAACTCACAGGAATTGAGTCCTTCAAATCCTCCAGTTCCCGGGACAGATCTTTCCGCCGTTTCTGAAGGCTTGCCATATAGCCGAACAAGGTGATCCAGACCACTGCGTAGGCCCAAAAAAGGTAGGACAGGTGTTTCATATATTTTCCTTATTTAAATAACTGCTTTTGTAATGTTTCACGATCTATTTTGAAATGTGAGGCAATATCAACCAGTATTTCCGCAAGAGTTCCGATTCTCAACGCTTTGTGTTGGGGAATCGTGATATGGTGTTCGCCACATTCACAGGTAGTTAAACGCATATGACTGCCGGTCTTACGGGTAACATCGTACCCAAACCGCTTGAGTTTCTTGGCAAGCTCATCGCCGGAAATATCCCTGGGGATCTTCATGCGGCAAGCACTTCTTCACGAACTAAATGTAACCGTATAATTTGTGGCATCTGATCTTCATCGAAATGGCAATGTACCGCCTCAAGTATCTGTTTTCGGAGATCGGGCAAATCATCAGCTTCAGTAAAGATTGAAGCACCAAGAGCACGAGCGACATACCCGCCTTCGGGGGCATCTTCAACCAGGAAAATAATTTCGTTCATGGTCTTTATCCTCTCATTTAAAAGAAACGCCATTGGATAACTGTTTCAAATCATCCAGCAAGTGACGGGCTTTGCCCAGGGCCGCCCGTTCCAGCAGCAGCCAGGTAAACAGGAAACCGAGAGCCGTCAGGGAAACCAGCATCGTATACACCATCGGGGTCGCCAGCCGTACCTTATGAGCGGTGATTACCACCGGGTGGATGGTGCGCCACCAGTGAATGGAGAAATAGACGACCGGCACGTCAATAAACCCCACAATCCCGAACACGGCGGCAAAACGCGCTCTTTTAAGATCGCTGGTCCCGGCCGAAGAGCGGAGCATCAGGTAAGCCACATAAATAAACCATAAGATAAGGGTGGTGGTCAAGCGGGCGTCCCAGGTCCACCAGACCCCCCAGATCGGTTTGGCCCAGATCGGCCCGGTAATCAGCACCAGCGAACAGAAAACGATTCCCACCTCAGCGGCCGACTGCGCCCAGATATCCCATTTCAAGTCCCTTTTAACCAGAAACAGAACACTGTAAACAAAAACCAGGAAAAAAGCGGTCAAGGTTATGGTGGCAATGGAAACATGAAAATAGAAGATCCGCTGCACGATTCCCATCACCTTTTCCGTAGGGACATACACAAAAATCATATATAAGGAAAGCAGCACCAGCAGAAAGGTAGCGGCTTCAAAAATTATCCTGAAAAGAGATTTATTCATATAAATGTTAGTCTTCCACCACATACTCAAAGGTTAAAAAGGCCACCGTAATAAAGATAAGATCAAAAGCGATCAAGAGCTTGAGCCAGGGCCAGATTTCGCTGGCCGGTTCCGCTTGCAGAACCAGACCGGTGATTTTGACCGCGCTGATCAACACCGGCACGGTTACCGGAAACAGTAAAATCGGCAGCAGGATCTCCCGGGCTTTGGTATTGGCCGAAATAGCGGAAAACAAGGTGCCCACCGCCACGAACCCGGCCGTGCTGAGCACAATAATCAGCAACAGCCAGCCCAGCCCCCCGAAAGTCAGAGAAAGATCAAATAATACCACAAATACCGGCAGGATGATAAGCTCAATCACCCCCACAAAGATCAGGTTTCCCATAAATTTTCCCAGATAGATGACGCTCCGGTCTACCGGTGTAAGAAGCAGCCCCTGCAGACACTGGTTTTCCTGTTCAAGCACAAAAGAGCGGTTCAGTCCCAGGATGGCGGCGAAGGTATAGGCTACCCACAGGATTCCGGGAGCGGCTTCGGCCATCGCTCCTGAACCGGGATCAAAGGCGAACACAAAGATAACGATCACCAGCAGAGCGAACACCAGCATGGAGACAACCATCTCCTTGGTGCGGAGTTCCGCTAAGACGTCTTTCCAGATTAAGGCTTTGAGTTGGCCGAAGGTAGACACTAGCAGTTCCCTTCCTCCACGTATTTGAAATAGAGGTCTTCAAATTCGTTTTTGGTAACTGACTCCGATTTCTGATCGAACACCAGTTTTCCCCTGACCTGGATGGCGATCCGGTCGCACTGGGAGAGGCCCAGCGATAAATTATGCGTAATCATGAGGATGGTGTGGTTGCCGTCATGCAGCTGGTCCAGCGTTTCCCGGAGCATTTGTGACGCGTGCTGATCCAGGCCGGAATAGGGCTCGTCCAGCAGGATGATGTCCGGGTCATGAATCAGAGCCCGGGCAATGGAAACCCGCTGCTGCATCCCCCGGGAAAAATTCCGGGCCAGCTCGTGCCGGCGGTACTCCATTCCCACCCGCCCCAACAATTCGTTCGCCCGCTCCTCCACCCGGGAAACACCGTACAGCTTCCCGTACAGCATCAGGTTTTCCAGAGCCGAGAGATTATTATAGAGGTAGCTGTGATGAGAGATCACCCCCAGGTGGGAGCGCAGCTCTTCCGGAGCGTTCCGAGGCTCTTTCCCCATGATCCGTAAAGAACCGGAACTCGGTTTTAAGATCGTGGCGATTATTTTTATAAGGGTGGTCTTGCCCGCTCCATTAGGGCCGAACAGGCTGACAAACTCGCCGGCATTTAAAGTCAGGTCTATGCCGTTTACCGCCTTTTGATGACCGTAATGCTTGGATAGATTCTTAATCTCGACCGCGGGAGACTGCTTATCTTCACCCATTTATTTATACTATGTACTGCCGTTTCAAGGCGGTAATGTTCCGGCCGGCGCTTTCCAGGCGCGCCTGAGAGATAACACCTTTCTCAACCGCTTTTACCAAAGCTTCAAATACTTCCACCTGTTTTTCAGCGGTCTTACACACCAAGATTTGATCTATGCCCGCCTGCACCGCCTGCACCGCTTTTTCCCCTAAATTATTCTGATCCAGGGCTTCCATCTCGAAATCATCGCTGAAAATCACCCCGGAGAAATTTAAATCACCTTTTAGAATATTGATAATCCGGGGAGAAGTGGTGGCCGGGTTTTCCCGATCCCAGGCCGGGTAAAGCACATGAGAAATCATGATCCCTGCTATACCGCGGGAAACCGCCCGCTTAAAGGGAACCAACTCCCGGCCGGTCAAGGTTTCAGCGGAAGCGCTCACCTCAGGCAACCGGAAATGGGAATCATGGTCAGTATCCCCGTGTCCGGGAAAATGCTTTCCCACCGCAATGACGCCCCTGCTCTGCATTCCCAGAGCGAAAGCGGCTCCCAGTTCCCCCACCCTTTCCGGGTCGGCTCCCAGGGAGCGGTCGCCGATTATCGGATTTCGGGGATTGGTGTCCAGATCCAGCACCGGCGCGAAATTAAGATTAAAACCGGCAGCCGACAGTTCATCAGCCACCTTTTGGCCATACTCACATGCCAGATTGAAGTCATTGCGGTCTCCCAGCTC
>JBHHXV010000001.1:0-34540 GCA_046757225.1 bacterium | reverse complement strand
AAGCGGGGAGATGGCTATCTTGCATAATATGGCGATGATAGCCGACCAGAAAGAAGATCATGAAACGTTTCTTGCCCTGGAACGCCAGTCTTACCGGTTGGCAGAGGAAACCGGGAACGGTATGGGACTGTTTCAGGTAGGGCGGGTCTGGGGCCAGGTTCTGGCTGCAAACGGGCAGAAGGAAGAGGGGGTCAAGGTGTTGCGCCGTTCCTATGAAATCGGCAGACAGGGCGGGTTGCCGGGTACGGATCAAATAGAGGGTATATTGCGTGGTTTAGACGAAACCCTCACCTGACCGGCGGGTATCCTGCTTCTTAATGCTCATAAAAAAGGGGCTGGCAAATCTGCCAACCCCTTGAGTTTGTTTGGTAGCGGGGACCGGATTTGAACCGATGACCTTTGGGTTATGAGCCCAACGAGCTACCAGACTGCTCCACCCCGCATCAAGCCTTGACTCTAAAGAAAGATATTAACTAAAAAACAAGTAATTGTCAAGCCGAAATCCGTACATCAGGGAATTCAGGGAGCGGGAATCTGTAACCGGCTTATCCCGGCCGCCTTCCCGGTTTTCTCATTAACCTCTATGATCACCCCGCAGAAAATCAAATCCTCTCTGGCCGGGTGGAATTTGGCGGGCATTCCCAGCAGAAAACGGTTCAGGGCCGGTTCTTTCTCCACCCCGATAATCGAGTCTAAGGGGCCGGTCATCCCCGCGTCGGTTATGTAAGCGGTTCCTCCGTGAAGAACCCGTTCATCAGCGGTCTGAACGTGGGTATGGGTACCGATTACCGCGGAAACCCGGCCGTCCAGATACCACCCCATGGCCATTTTCTCCGAAGTGGCCTCAGCGTGAAAATCCACAATGACAACATCCGCTTTCATCTCTTTAAGGCATTTGTCGATTACCTGAAAAGGGCAGTCCAGGGGAGGCATGAACACCCGGCCGGAAATATTCAAGACCGCCACCCTGGTTTCGCCGGGAAACGTTTCTTTTATGCAGTACCCCTTTCCGGGAACCCTGGGAGGGTAGTTGGCCGGACGGAGAAGATACGGCTCCTGCCCCATGATTTCCAGCACCTCTTTCTTGTCCCAGACATGATTGCCGGTGGTGATAACATCTACCCCCAAGGAAAATAATTCCCGGGCGACTTTGGGGGTAATCCCGTTTCCCCCGGCGCTGTTCTCCCCGTTGGCGATAATAAAATCGATCGACTGCTTTTCGACCACCTCCGGCAGCAGTCGGGAGGTAAGCCGGCGGCCAGCCTTGGCTATTATATCTCCGATAAAAAGTATCTTCATCGCTTTGCCCGTAAATCTCTGTTTCCCGCCAACTTTACAATAACCGGTAAAAGGTTGTCCACGAATTTCCGGCAGCCCCGGGGGGTAAGATGGCAGATATCTTTAAAATAGAGACCGCTTCGGGGAATAAGTTTCTTCTGATCCACAAATCTGACAAAATTAAAATGGGTTACGGTTTCCTTGATGGCGGTGTTATGCTTGGAGATCGCTTTAGCTACAAACTTGGGTTTTCCCCATAGTTCAGCAGGGCAAGAGGGATTACCTTTGAAACCGTAATCAATCGCCTTACGGATAAATTTCCGGTACGTGTACCCTTTCGGTAAATAAGAGGCAAAGCTCATTAAAATAAGATTCTCTTTTTTCTGTTGGGCAATTCTTACTATTTGAGTCAGATTATGTTTAAACGGGAGATAGGTCTTAACGTCTTTTCCATACTCAGTCCATTTCCTAATAGGATTGTGTCGGGGGAGGTATCTGGTCAGACCGAGCTGTTTTTCCAGGCTGTACCGCAGATAATCCAGCGAACAGGGAAGGGTTAAGATTCCGATCTCCTTATGGCGTTCGAACAGCTTTATCTCACTGTACCAGGAATAATGTGAATAGTCGCTTTTAAAAAATTCGGGAGGGCAGTTATTGGTTCTGGCGTCATTAATCCCGTGGTAGACTAAAATCAGGTCAAAGTTCTTGTCTGACAGGTGTTGGTATTTATAGAGGCTGTCCCACGAAGTATGGGCGCAAAAAGCCAGATTATGAACCCGTACTCTTTTACCGGTGCGGGAAGCGCACTTTTCCAGTAACAGCTTTTTTATTTTGCCCTGCGCCAGGACCGAACCGCCCAGCAGTAAGATATCGAAAAATCCATCACCTTTTTTGATCGGTTCCTGACTTACGTTAGAGTATAGCTGGGGGTAGTAACGGTGAAGAGGGATGGTTTCCGGCTGGAAGAAAGGAACATCATACAGCAACACCCAAATCGTCCGGGAACCGATTTCCGCTAAAAGTAACAGAGAAAGCGCTAAAATAAGGACGAAAACAGTTTTTTTACTTCTGGGTTCATCATTATTTGGCATATTCCACTGCCCGGGATTCCCGGATAACCGTCACTTTCACCTGTCCGGGATACTTCAGCTCACCCTCTATCTTATGAGCGATATCACGGGCCAGAATCCCGGAATCCTTATCGGATACCTTCTTCTGATCCACCATTATCCGTAATTCCCGGCCCGCCTGGATGGCATAAGAACGATTTATTCCGGAAAATGACCGGGCGATTTCTTCCAGATTTTCCATCCGCTGGATATAAGACCCCAGATTTTCCCTCCGAACTCCCGGACGGGCGGCGGAAAGAGCGTCAGCCGCTTGAACCAGCACCGCTTCCACGCTTTTGTACTCGACTGCTTCATGATGAGCGGCAATGGCGTTAACCACCACGGGAGATTCACGGTATTTCCTGGCTAAATCAGCTCCTATCTGATCATGCGGGCCTTCGATGGAATGATCTATCGCCTTGCCGAGATCATGCAGCAGACCCGCCCGCTTGGCCAGCTTGCCGTCCACCCCTAATTCGGACGCCATCATGCCGGCCAGGAAAGCCACCTCAAGAGAATGCTGCAGCACGTTCTGAGAATAGCTGGTCCGATATTTGAGCCGTCCCAGGGTTTTTATCAGTTCCGGGTGTATTCCATGAATATTGACGTCATAAGTCGCCTGCTCTCCGGTTTCTTTGATGTTTTGATCCATTTCTTTTCTTACTTTATTGACTACTTCTTCTATTCGGGCCGGGTGGATCCGGCCGTCATTGATCAGGCGGTCCAGGGATATCCTGGCGACCTCCCTTCTCACTGCGTCAAATCCGGAGAGAACTACGGTATCGGGGGTATCGTCAATAATCAGATCGATTCCGGTAGCCTTTTCCAGAGCCCGGATATTTCTGCCTTCCCGGCCGATTATCCGCCCTTTCATATCATTGCTGGGCAGCACAACCGCGGAAACCGTGGTTTCCGCCACCTGTTCGGAAGCTATCCGGCCGATGGCCGTGGAAATGATTTTATGAGCCTGTTTATGAGCGGTTTCCTTGGTTTCCTCCTCAATCATTCTGAGCTTGATAGCGGATTCCCGTCTGGCTTCCGCCTCCATCAGCTTTTTCAATTCTTCCTTGGCTTCTTCGGCGCTTATCTGGGATACCCGCTCCAGCGCCACCCGGTGACTGACCAGAAGCTCGTCGCAATCACGCTCCTTTTCCGCCAGATTCTCCTGCAGCGAGCGGATACTGTCTTCCTTATTCAATAAGTCGGATTCCTTTTTATCCAGGAGTTCGTAGCGTTTCCGGATGTTTTCCTTCCGGGAGTTCAACTGGTTCTCCTGTAAAGCGAGTTCCTGGCGGCGCTCCTTTATTTCCTGTTCAAACTTTAATTTTCTTTTACCGAACTTGTCTTTGGCTTCCAGGCTGGCTTCCCGGCGTTTGGTCTCCGCTTCCTTTTCCGCCTCCTTGACAATCTTGTCGGAAAGCTCTTCAGCGTTAACCAGCTTGCTTTCCGTTAAATTACGGCGAATTTGATATCCCACAAAAACCGAAAACGAAGAGACTATCACTAAAGCAATAAAATAATAAACTTCCACGGGCTTCGCCCCCTTATTAAGAGATATTAAAAAAGCATGCTGAACCAGTCAGCATGCGTCACATTTTATCAGCCGGTCTTCAGTAACGATAAAATCCACTCCGATATCATGATCATCCACGGGAATCGATTCCCTCAACTGACACTCAAAACAAACTGAAACCTTTGACAAACCAGGATCTGCACCCGCCAGAAACCGGTCGTAATATCCGGCTCCATAGCCGATTCTGTTTCCTGACAGGTCAAAGGCCACTCCCGGCACCAGAACAAGGTCGATCTTCCCCAAACCGGCCGGATACCGCCGGTTTACCGGTTCTCTTATTCCATAATGTCCCCTGGTCAGGTCTTTATCCAGATTATTAATCGGATAAGCCTTTATTTTCTTCGTGTCAGGGTAAACCGCCGGAACAACGATTTCTTTCCCGGATTTGAACATTTCCTGGAGAAAAGAGTCGGTACGGACTTCGCTCCCGAAAGATAAATACCCCATTACAACCGAGGCTTTTTTTACCGGATCAAGCCTGCTTAACAGGAGATCGGTAATCCTCCGGCTCTTGACCGCGATCCCGGCATCCGACAAACGGTTGCGAATATTCAAGACCCGGTCCCGGACCAGTTTCTTCCGATATCGTATTGACAGGCTTGGTTCGTCAGTCATGTATGTCTGCCGGAAGGGCAAACCCGACTTTTACAAGGGGGAAATTAGAGCGGGCGAGAATTTATGATAGGGGGGGGAAAAGCATGAATTAAAGTCCCCCCGTACTGTCGTGTGAGGTAATTTTTTGACCCTGGAAAACCAGGTGGGTGCCATCTCCGCTGATCGTTAAAGTACCCTCCGGAGAGGGCGCCCACGGCCAGGAATCAGACTCCCTTTGTAAGATTTATAGGTCCAAAAAATTTCCCTGCATCACGGGCACTACAGGGGGAAACCCTTATACCGATCAATCGTTGACTTCCGCTTCCCATGGATCATCCGTCAACAGATTAATCAGTCTTGAACTCTTTTCTTCTAGCTTATCCACCATATCATCTTTGATCTTCTTTAACCTGAACATTTCTTCGGCGATGTTCAGAGAGGCTAAAATCGCCAGCTTGACTTCTGAATTGATTTTAGCGGAAGAATTTATCTCATCCATTTTTTGATCCACGTATTCGGCAATCTCTTTAATATATTCATGATCCAGTTCACTCTGGATGATAATGCTTTTGCCGAAAACGTTAACTTCGACCCTTGTCTTGGCAGTCAAGTTACACCTTACTTTACGTTATTGTTCCTTCTCTTTTACCCGATTAAAACTCGGGGTTTTTTGCTCAAACCCTTATTCAGCGTCGATTTCATCGAGGTCTTTCAACAGAATCTCCAGTTTATCCTGGACCTCATGTTGTTCACCGTTGATTTGATTGAATTGCCGCTCAATCTCTTTCAGGTGGCCTTCCTGGTTTTGTAAATCGGTTATTCTCTGATCCTGTTCGGCAATCCGGCCGTCTTTCTCTGCCAGCTCATTCTGCAGGTAATCGATCCGGCTGTTTTTCTCGGCCAACTCATTCCGGAGCTGGTCAAGCTGACCGTCTTTTTCAGCCGACTCATCCCGAAGGCGGTCAACCTTACTGGCCAGCTTTCCCTTTTCCACCAGATCATTCTGCAACTGCTTCAGCTGGTGGGAAAGCTCGGTTTTCTCCGCTTTGATCTGCTGAAACTGCTGCCTGAACTGAGCGATTCTCTGCTCTAAACTATCGAGAGTAGCGAAAGCCATTTTCCCCTTGCACCCAATGTAATCTGTTCTCTCAGGCCTTTCTTAAATGTGCCTGAAACCGCTCCTGCAAATCCAGGATAATCGACTGGTGGACCGAATCGACCCGGTCGTCAGTCAAGGTTCCCTTTTCCGATTGATAACGCAGGGAAAACCCCAGGCTTTTGTTTCCCGGGCCAACCTGCTCTCCCTCGAAGAGATCGAAAAGTTCGATTCCCTGCAAAAAAGAAACCTTTTTCTCCAGGATATAGTCTTTTACTTCCTGAGAGCTTGTTCCTCTGGGAACAACCACGCTTAAATCCCGATTGACAGCCGGATACCTGGAAACCGGCCGGTAGGTGACCGGTTTCAGAGCGAATTCGGTGAGAGCCCCCAGTTCCAATTGAAACAGGTAAACCCGTTCCCGCATATCAGGGAGCAGTTCCGAAACCACCTCTCCTAAAAAACCGATCAATCTATTGTGACAATAGATATTCGCCTGACGGGTTTTGTGTAAAAACCGGTAATCGGATGCGCGGCTTTTACACTCATCAATCCCAAGGCAGTCCAGCACAACTTCCACCACCCCTTTTAAAGTGAAGAAATCAACCGGTTTCTCAGTTTTTCTCCACCCGGCCGAACCGAGGGCACCGGCGGCAATCCCGCCGACATACCGCAACTCTTTAATCTTGCCGGCCTGTTTGAGATAACAAGCTCCGATCTCAAAAAGGGCGGTCTCCCGGTCGTGGTGTTTACGGTTCCAATCAGCGTTATCCAGCAGGGAAGCCAGCAGATCAGGACGCATAACCTCATGGTCGCCGCTTAAAGGGTTCTGCAGGCAAACCAGTTCCACTCCGCCATCAGGGGCAAAGAGCTTCAAGTGCCGGGAGAGTCGTTCCCTCTCACAGAGTGATTCCCCCTCCTGGCCTGGCGGCCTGTCATCATCCCCTCCCCTTTGTAACAGTTTATAATAGGCGTCTTTTTTTGTAAAGCTAAAATTTATAGTTTCATTAAAACCGCAGGCAGCCAGCGTTTTCCTTGCCTTGGTTTCAATCCGCTGAACCAGGGAGTCGGCCGGCCGGGCTTGAACCCCTTTGGGGGGGCGGCTGACAATGTTGTCGTAGCCATAAACCCGGGCGATCTCTTCGATCAAGTCCACCTCTCTGGTTAAATCAGGCCGCCAGGAAGGGAGAGAAACCGAGCGGTCACTTTGCATGATAATTCCCAGATCAGCAAGGATCTTCTCCATCCGCTCCCGGGAAAGAGAGGTTCCCAGCAGTTGATTGGCCCGTTCGGAGCGAAAACCGATTGTTACCTTTTCATAAGGCCGGGGGGTCAGTTCCCGGCGCTTTCCTATCCTGGCTTCCGGGCACAGCCGGGCAACCAGGTCAACGGCCCTGGCTAATCTGTCAGCAGTCGCCTCCCGATCTATTTCCCTTTCAAACCGGAAGGAAGATTCGGTCTGAAAGCCCAGCCGCCTGGCCGAGCGCCTGACCGTGGCCGGATTAAAACAGGCGGCCTCCAGCAGGATTTCGGTAGTATGAGAGCTTACCTCTGAGCCGGCTCCGCCGATGATACCGGCCAGAGCGACCGGCTGCCGATCATCGGCCACCACCAGCATATCGGAATCCAGCTCGATTACTCTGCCGTCCAGGGCCGAAAAGACCTCTCCCTGTTCCGCCAGCCGGACATTTATAAGATCTCCCGAAAGTTTTTCGTAATCAAAGGCGTGCAGGGGCTGGCCGAATTCCAGCAGAATATAGTTGGTGACATCCACCACATTGTTCACCGGTCTGATTCCGGCAGCAACCAGCCGCCGGGACAGCCAGTCCGGGGAAGGAGAAATCGTGACCCCCGATATCCGGCGGCAGACATAGCGAAAGCAGTGATCAGGCTCGGATATCTTTATTTCCGGGAGGGAGCCGCCGTCTTCCCTGACCGGGGAGGGAGCTGCCGGTTCTTTCAGCTCAAGCTCCAGACAGGCGGCCAGATCACGGGCAATGCCGTAAACGCTCAGGCAGTCCCCCCGGTTGGGCGTAACCCCGATTTCCAGGAGGGCGTCATCCTCCATAAGGGTAATTTTTTCCACCTCCTGACCGGACATGGTGAGGTTTTGGGCCAACTCCCGGGGAGACAGGGAACAATCGACATATTCTTTTAACCAATTATAACTTATAATCATAGCTGATAATTGTAGCTGTTCTTACGCCGCACGTCAACAACATCGGATCACTAACCCGAATAATTCGGGAATCATAGCAAAGCAGATGATATGTTGTTGAAAATAGTTACTTCAGTTTCCCTTCAACTTTTTTGGGCTAACAAATTTTGTATGGACGTTGGCCTGATTCATTTTCTGGGGTCTGGCAAATGTCAGCCAAGTTTATGCTTGAATAAACCGGGCTAAAGAAGGGTTATTGAAGCAATCTGATGAATGTGGTACTATTTGGTTCATTTTAAAACTTTTCATGAAGGGCCTTTCATTATCCCCAGGTGATGAAAAAAGGTTGTCAACCCCCGTGGAAAGCCAGCTCCACACAAGGTCTTCCACGGTAAAAGTATCGAAGATGAAAAAAAAGCAGCTCCTTATAATTATACCGATAATGGCGGTCGCCGCCTCGTTTATTTTTTACTGGTTTTTATCCCGTAACAACGGTTACCTTTCAGTCTCCCAGGTTATTACCAATCAAAGAAGATATATTATTCTAAAACAGTTCCCGACAGCTTTAAATACGGCGTGCATGTAGTCGTAGAAGGAAAACTGAGCAAGGACGGTTTTATGAACGCCACCAAACTGATGACCGGCTGCCCTGATAAGTATGAAGCATGAGACAGTACCATGACCGCTGAATTAGGTAATTTTTCCCTTGTTCTGGCTTTCCTGCTGACCGCCTACGCTTCGATCTTTTCCATCGTGGGAGCCAGAATCAATAATCAGAAGCTTATCCGAAGCTGCGAGAACGCGGTTTTCGGCTACTTTGCCCTGTTTACCCTGGGAGCCGGCCTGTTAATCCACGCCTTCGTCACGGGGAATTTTCAGCTGAGATATGTTTACGAATACAGCGACCGGGCCCTGCCGATGTTTTACAAGGTAGCCGCGTTCTGGGCCGGCCAGGAGGGTTCCATGTTCATGTGGGTCTGGTTTCTCTCCCTGTTTACCATGATCGTAATCGCCCAAAACCGCAAAATCAACCGGCGGATGATGCCGTATATCACCGGGATTCTTTCGATAGTCTCCTTCTTTTTCGCCAGCATTATGATCCGCGGGGAGACCAACCCTTTTGATCTGCTTCCCATGATCCCGTTTGACGGTAAGGGTTTGAACCCCTTATTGCAGAACCTGGGAATGACCTGGCACCCCCCTTCTCTTTATCTGGGGTATGTGGGGTTTACCATCCCCTTCGCCTTTGCCCTGGCCGCCATGATCACCGGAAACCTGAACGACCTCTGGATCAGGAGCACCAGGCGCTGGACCCTGTTCGCCTGGACGCTTCTCACCGCCGGAATCATCCTGGGAGGACAGTGGGCTTATGTTGAGCTGGGCTGGGGCGGGTACTGGGCCTGGGACCCGGTGGAAAACGCCTCTTTCATGCCCTGGATCTCCGGCACCGCTTATCTTCATTCGGTGATGATTCAGGAAAGAAAAGATATGCTCAAGGTCTGGAACATGGTCTTGATTATCCTCACCTTCGTCCTTACCATTTACGGCACCTTTATCACCCGGTCCGGGGTGATCTCTTCGGTGCATTCCTTCGGGGTCTCTTCCCTGGGGCCGATCTTCGGAGTCTTCCTGCTGGCGGTGATGGCCGTGACGCTCACCCTGCTGTTCAACCGGCTCAAGGAGCTGAAAAGCGACAATGAGCTGGATTCGCTCCTCTCCCGGGAAAGCATGTTCCTGTACAACAACCTGGTACTGGTGGCCATGCTGGTAATCGTTTTCTTCGGAACCTCCTGGCCGTTCATTTCCGAAGCGGTGCTGGGCCAGCAATCGGTAGTCACTTCCACCTTCTACAACCAGACCAATGTGCCGATCGGTCTGGCCCTGCTGCTGGTCATGGCTTTCTGCCCCCTGATCGCCTGGCGGAAAAGCTCGGTCAAAAACCTCAGGGAGAATTTTGTGTTGCCTACAATTATAATGACGGTCTCCGGGGTCCTTCTGTTCATTACCGGCATCAGAGAGGGTTACCCCTTAACCTCCTTCTGCTTATGCGTATTCGTGCTGGCTACCATCATCATAGAGGTGGTAAAGGGCGCCCGAGCCAGGTACAGAATCACCGGTGAACCGTCATTGATCGCCCTTTACCGGCTGATCTGGAAGGGCAAACGGCGTTACGGCGGTTACATAGTCCATATAGGGGTAATCCTGGTCTTTATCGGTATCACCGGCTCCTCCGCCTATCAGGTGGAAAAGGAGATCACCGTCAGACCGGGAGAGAGCTTTCAACTGGGCGAGTACAATCTGCGCTATGTCAAATACAGCGACTATGAAAGCGCCGGAAAGCTCAGCATCTCCGTCATCATGGAGGTTTACAAGGCCGGGCGGAAAATAGATGTAATCTACCCGCAAAAGGATTACTGGAAAAAGCGGCCCGAACAGCCCACCACCGAAGTAGCCATCTCCTGGGATTTGCGCAAGGATATCTATATTATTCTAAACGCCTTGAACCGGGACGGCTCGGCTACGTTCAAGGCGGTGATCAACCCGTTGGTGGTCTGGCTCTGGATCGGGGGAATCGTCATGGCAATCGGGTCAACCATCGCCATCTGGCCGGATAAAAGGGAAAAGCTGCGGCTGTTAGCCCGGTTCGCCAGCGAGGTTTCAGCATGAAAATCGATCGTCGGTTCTTAGCGGTCGCCTGGTTCGTGATTCTTGCTTTTACTGTTTCCGCCTGGGCCAACAATGAGGTGGAGCTTAACCGGAAGGTGAAAAAAGTGGCCCATGAGCTGGTCTGCCTGTGCGGCTGCGGCAACCAGGTGCTGGACGTCTGTACCTGCGCGGTGGCGGCCAAGGAAAGAAAGCGGATCAAAAACTATCTGCAGAGCGGCAAGACCCAGCAGGAGATTCTGGATATCTTTATTGCGGAAAAAGGCTGGGTGGTCTTGTCCGCTCCCCCGAAAAAAGGGTTCAATCAAATCCTCTGGATTTTCATTCCTTATATCCTGCCGATAGTTTCGGTCTTTATCCTCTTTTATTTTCTGAAAAAATGGAAGAAAAAACAAGACAAAGAGCTGGAAGAAGATTGGGAAGAAGAGGACGCCGATTACAATGATCAACTGGAAAAAGAACTGGACAAATTTGAAGATTAACCTTGCTGAGGGCGGATAGATGAAAAAGATAAAAGACTTTCTGTTCATGGTAATAAGCCTTATCTTTGCAATAGGGGGATCGGCTTACGCTCAACCCGCTGTTTCCCGGGAAAAGATTTCCCAGAACATTCCTCAAGAGGTGAGAAAACATATTGAAGCCTTGTATCTTCCCGACGCCAAGGACCGGGTATTCGCCATCAAGGCTTTGACCATCCTGGGAAAGCGCTCGGAACCGGCGGTACCGTTTTTAATAGGCATTCTGAGCGACAACGATTGGTTTGTCAGAAAAGAAGCGGCCTGGATTCTGGGAAGGCTGGAAGACCCCCGGGCGATCGAACCCTTGATCAGGCTGTTGAATGAAAAAAACCGTTATGTAACCGGCGAAGCTGTTGAAGCCCTGACCAAAATAGGCCGGCCGGCGGTTACGCCTTTGCTGGCCGCCTTAAAATATAAAAACGTGGATATTCGGAAAAACGTGGTAACGGTTCTGGGAAATATCGGTGACCACCAGGCGATAGACCCCTTGATACATTTGCTTGATGATCATGATCTGGGGGTTCACAGGCAGATAGCTTCCTCCTTGCAGAAGTTTGGCGGAGTGGCGGAAAAACGTTTAATCAACGACTTGAAACACGGTGAAATCCACGCCCGGGAAAACGCGGCCTGGGCGCTGGGCAAAATAGGCAGCGAGGAAGCGGAAAAACCTCTGATAGCCGCTCTTACCGGTAAAAGCGCGTGGCTTCGGGAAAACGCGGCCGGTTCGCTGGGGGAAATCGGCACCCAGCAGGCGGTCCGGCCGTTAATCAAAGCCTTAAGCGATCATGAAACGGTAGTAGCCACTAAAGCGGCTGAGGCCCTCAAAACCATTACCGGCCAGGATTTCGGCCTGGCTCCGGCCGCCTGGCAGAAATGGCAGGATGACCATTAGGTCGTGTCGTCAATTAATGGATATAACCAGAATCAGAAATTTCTCCATTATCGCCCATATCGATCATGGAAAGTCCACCCTGGCCGACCGGTTGATGGAGTATACTCAGACGGTTACCGCCCGGGAAATGCAGTCTCAACTTCTCGACGGAATGGATATCGAGCGGGAAAGAGGAATCACCATCAAAGCCCAGGCGGTCAGGATCAGTTACCTTGCCCGGAATGGGGAGACTTACCTGCTGAATTTGATCGATACCCCCGGCCATGTCGATTTCTCCTATGAGGTTTCCCGGAGCCTGGCCGCCTGCGAAGGGGCTCTGTTAATCGTGGACGCATCCCAGGGGATTCAGGCCCAGACCCTGGCCAATTATTA
The DNA here is from genome assembly GCA_046757225.1 of bacterium. GTDB lineage: Bacteria > SZUA-182 > SZUA-182 > JBHHXV01 > JBHHXV01 > JBHHXV01. The sequence continues at coordinate 22,286 of JBHHXV010000001.1, read as the reverse complement.
CCTCAGCCTGGAACATGACCTGGAAATAATCCCGGTTCTCAATAAGATAGACCTGCCCCACGCGGATGTGGAAAAGGTCTCTGATCAGATAGAGGATATCCTGGGCATCGACAGGCAGGATATTATCCTGGCCAGCGCTAAGAACGGAATCGGCACCGGGGATGTCCTGGAAGCGGTCGTTAAGAGGATTTCCTGTCCTCCGGGAGATAAAGACAAGCCGCTGAAAGCGCTGGTGTTCGACTCTTTCTTTGATTCTTTTCAGGGGGTGGTGCCTTACCTCAAGGTGGTGGACGGAGAGATCGCTCCTAAAAGCGCCATTACCATGATGGCCTCCGGGAAAAGCTATGATGTCACGCAGACCGGTTTTTTTTCCCCGCAAATGAAACCGATCAAAAAACTCTCGGCCGGGGAGGTCGGTTTTTTTACCGCCAATATCAAAAATATCAATGAGGTAAGGATCGGGGATACGGTCACCCATAAGGATAACCCTGCCGGGGAACCGTTTCCCGGTTACAAGGAAGCCAAGCAGATGGTGTTCGCCGGGCTTTACCCCACTGACACCGACCAGTATGAAAACCTCAAGACCGCTCTGGAAAAGTTGAGCCTGAACGATTCCTCCTTCAGTTACGAGCCGGAGACCTCGCTGGCTCTGGGATTCGGGTTCCGGTGCGGCTTTCTGGGGCTGCTGCACCTGGAAATCATCCAGGAGCGCCTGGAGCGGGAATTCAACCTCAACCTGCTGACTACCGCTCCCACGGTTATCTATAAAGTCACCAAGATCGACGGCAACGAGGTCGAACTGGACAACCCCTCCAAGTTTCCCTCCCCCCAGTATATCGACAAGATAGAGGAGCCGATTATCAAAGCCACCATTATTCTGCCGGATGAGTTTCTGGGCGGTCTGCTGGGCCTGCTGCAGGAGAAACGGGGAATCCAGAGAAGGTTCGAATACCTGGATAAAAAAACGGCTATGGTAACCTATGAGCTGCCCCTCAATGAAATTGTGGTCGATTTTTATGACCGTCTGAAATCATTGTCGCGAGGGTACGCCTCCTTTGATTATGAATTCTCGAGTATGCAGGAAGCCAAGCTGGTCAAGATGGATATTCTTATCAATGGCAGTCCGGTGGACGCTTTATCGGTGATTGTCCCCCGGGATAAAGCTCAGTATAAGGGGCGCAGGATCTGCGAAAAACTCAAGGAGGTAATCCCCCGGCAGATGTATGAAGTGGTCATCCAGTCGGCGATCGGCAGCAAGATTCAGGCCCGGGAAAGCATCAGCGCCATGCGGAAGAACGTAACCGCCAAATGTTACGGGGGAGACGTTACCCGCAAGCGTAAGTTACTGGAAAAACAAAAAGCCGGTAAAAAACGGATGAAGATGGTCGGTAAAGTGGAACTTCCCCAGGAAGCCTTTATGGCGGTCCTTAAAATTGACAAGTAGATTATTTAGCCCGAATAATTCGGGAATCATAGCAAAGCAGATGATATGTTGTTGAAAATAGTTACTTTTTATCAGTTTCCCTTCAACTTCTGTTTGCCGATAAATTTTATCCGGACGTTGGCATAAAGCCTTTTCCGGTGCTGTCATGAAACAAGCCGTACAAGATTGCGCAGGATTTTTCGTGACAGCTCTTTATTTTCTGCCGGCGTAGCTCAGTTGGTAGAGCAACTGATTCGTAATCAGTAGGTCAGCGGTTCAATTCCGCTCGTCGGCTCCAATTATCAAAAGGAAATTATAAACCAAACAGCCGCCCGGTCCGGTAAATGACGAAAACCAGCAGCCAGGTGGAAGTCAGGCTGTAGAGAATTGAAAAATACGTCCATTTGCGGGAGCCGGTTTCCTTGGTGATCGCTCCGATGGTGGCCAGGCAGGGGACATACAGCATGATAAACAGCATCAGGCAAAAGGCGCTCAAGCGGGTCATATGGGAACCCCGGACCGCTGCCACCAGGCTCTTGCTCTCTTCGGTCACCTGGGAACCGACACGGTACAGCACCCCCATACTGCTTACCACGATCTCTTTGGCGATAAAGCCGCTTATTAAAGCCACTCCCTCCTTCCAACTGAAACCAAGCGGGCTGATAAGCGGCTCGAACAGCCGGCCGACCCGGCCCAGGAACGATTTCTCCATATGCTCTTCTGAACGGAGATTCTCTATTTTACTGATTTCCATAGCTTTCCTCGCCGCCAAAGTTCGATCACCTGGGTCAATCTTTTCGTATTTCCGTTCCACCCGGTTAATCAGGGAGCCGTAATCAACCGAATAGTTCACCTGCTGGGGAAAGGCGCTCAAAAACCAGATGAGTATCGAGCCGTACAAAACCACCTTCCAGACCTTCTTAATAAAGATAACCCCCTTGTTCCACATGTGAATAACAAGACTTTTCACGCTGGGAAGCCGGTAGGGCGGCAGTTCCATGACAAAAGGGGCGGTCTCTCCCTTAAAAAACAGCTTCTTGAACAGCTGACCCGATAGAATGGAAAAGAGAATTCCGGTCATATATAAGAGGAAAATCACATTTCCGGCGTTGTTGGGGAAAAAGGCGCCGGTGAGCAGGACGAAAACGGTCAACCGGGCGCTGCAGTTCATATAGGGAATCAGTAAGATGGTCAGGATTCTGTCCCTGCGGCTTTCCAGGGTGCGGGTTCCCATGATCGCCGGGACATTGCAGCCGAACCCCATTAACAGCGGGATAAAAGACTTGCCGTGCAGACCCAGGGTATGCATCACCCGGTCCATGATAAAGGCGGCCCGGGCCATATAACCGGTATCTTCCATAAAAGAGATGCACAAAAATATCATAAAAATTTCCGGCAGAAACGAGATGATGCTTCCCACCCCGGAAATCAGGCCGTCCACGATCAGGTCACGCAGCAACCCCGGAGACATGACCTGCCGGACGGTCAGGGACGACCAGCTGAAAAACGTTTCCAGCCATCCCTTGGGTATATCCCCGATACCGAAGGTCAAGCGGAACATCAGCCACATGGCCAGAATGAACAGCGGGAACCCCAGCCAGCGGTTGGTGATCACCCGGTCCGCTTTTTCCGACAGGGTAAGCCGGTCCTGCCTGGTAAAACGAACTGCTTCCTGACAGGCGCCGGCAATAAAACCGTAACGCCGGTCAGTTATTACCTCTTCCAGGTTTTCTTTATAGATGTTTTCCAGATATGTTCGGCTTTTTTCGCTTTGGGAGATGACATTGGGGTAATGAGAGCGATTTTCCTCCAGCAGTTCCAGGATTTTCGGATCCTTTTCCAGCAGCTTCACGCTCAGCCAGCGGGTGGAGTACTTTTCCGGCAGTTCCGGATGCTGACGGATTTCGCCTTGAATTTTATGAATTTCCTCCTCGATATCCTGCCCGTAGTTGATATGAATATGGCGGCTGACCGGGTCATCATGCTGGTAAACCGCCAGCACCTCATCCAACAGCTCGAACGTGCCCTGGTTTTTACTGCCCACCGTTTCCACCAGGGGAACCCCGATTAATCGCCCCAGTTTATGTTTATCCACCTCGATTCCCTGACCCTGGGCGGTATCCACCATATTCAAAGAGATTACCATCCTCGCTCCCAACTCGATGAACTGGGTGGAGAGGTAAAGGTTCCGTTCCAGGTTGGCGGCATCGACCACATTGACGATAATATCCGGTTTTTCGTTGACTATGTAGTTCCGGGCTACTATCTCCTCGATGGAGTAGGCGGTCAGGCTGTAGATACCGGGAAGATCGACCACCTTGATCTGATACCCCTTGTATTTAAGATTTCCCTCCTTTTTGGTGACTGTTACCCCGGCCCAGTTTCCCACCTTCTGGCGGCCGCCGGTCAGGTTATTAAAGATGGAGGTTTTTCCGGAATTGGGATTTCCGGCCAGGGCGACCGTTATTGTTTTACCGTGAGAATACCGGAGTGGAGCCTCCCCAATCTTGGGGGATAACCGGCTCTTTTCATCATGAGCGGGTGACGGATGGCCCGTCATGAAAAGTTTAATATCCGACATTTATCCTGGCTCCCCAGAAATCGACCCCGCCGATCTTTCGGCTGTAGAAAAAGTTTTCAATATGCTGGTAATCCGGCCCGATACCGATATGGTCGGTCAAGGCCCACCGGTAATAAATCTCCAGCACCCGTTCGTCAGCGTAATTTCCCGCTCCGATTCCCGGGCGGCTGAAGAAACTTTCATACCCCTTTTCGTGGGCCAGCCGGTGGTTTCCGGTCAACCGGCCGATCTGGTAAGCGATGCCCAGAACATCTTTGGGCCGGCGCCAGTGCTCCCCGCTGAGATCGAAGCCGAACATGACGCTTTCGTCCATATCCTGATAATGGCGCACGTCCCGGTCATCGTCCTGTTTTCCGTATTTACCGAACAGGTTGATCCCCATGGGCAGGGACTGATCGATACTGATGCCGAAACCGGCTTTGTCCAAGTTATCCGGATTGTCGGAGGTGTTTATCAGATCATGATTGGGAGTGGTATCGTCAGTAACCAGGTTACCCTGGTCATCGAACCGGGCGTATTCCCCGAAGTTCTTGAAATAATAAATCTGGTATTTTCCGGTTACATTTTCCGTAAACTGATGATGAAACTCCAGGGAGCCGATAAGAGAGTATTTGTCAGAAAGGTTATCCAGAACCGAATCGGAGGACAGGGCTGCCCCGGACAGGTTTATCCACGGGGTTTCCAGGGCCACTCTCGTTCCGAAGGTATAACCGTGTCCCTGAAGGTCCTGGACGTAATCGAAGGCGCCGTTATTACAGATCGCCTGATTGATAAACCGGACTGCCTGGTCAGCCACCCGTTCTCCCAGGTCAAAAAAATCGGCGACACTGAATCGGCCCATGTCTAAGCGCGCCTTATATCCCCCGCCTGCTTCCCAGGTATGTTCATAATAGGCCCGGGCGATATACGGTTGATTATTATGCTCGAAGTCCTGCATGACATCGTTGTTGACCATGCCACCGCCCTGCAGGTTAGCGTCCACTCCCAGCCCGGAGGCATACTGGATATCGAACATGACATAATCATTGTCGAATTCCTTTTCGATAAACAGATCCGAGGAAAAGGTTCCGGTCGCGTACGGGTGATTTTCCGCTTTCCCGGTCAAGTCGCCCGGTTGCAGATCAAGGCCGCTGTTTTGGTAAATACCGGTCATCTGCCCGGAAATATCCAGTCCCTTGAAAAAATCGCCCATTTCATGCTCATGGGTTTTTACCCGCCAGAAGTGCTTGTGATCGCCATCGTACGGTGATTCCTGAGCAAGGGGCGGCCCGGCTTGAACATTCCCGCAGATAAGCGTCAGGTAGAATGCCAGGCTCCCGATCAGGGTGAGTTTTCTTTCCATAAACACAACCTTTTTATGATAATGATAATCGTTATCATGATTATAACGGTTTTTTGCCCCTTGTCAAGTTTTTTTTGCATTTTGTCTCAAGCCGAAACACCCCCACGTCTGTCATTTCCGGTTACCTGTTTCTGGTAAATATCGATTCGCCGGTTATGGTTTCCAAATAATTCGGGTTAGCTCTTGTAAAACCGGTTCATAAATGATAGGGTCTTTTTATCAAAACTTTTCATGACGGGCCATCCGTCACCCCCTCATGATGAAAAAAGCCAGTTATCCCCCAAGATTGGGAAGACTCCACTCCATATTACCTGTTTAATCCTGTCTTTTCAGATAAATAGAGAATATTATATGCCTATGTTACTGCAAATAGAAAACCTTTCAAAATCCTATAATCATCAGGTTCTTTTTCACAAAGCCAATCTGACGGTTTCCGAAAAAAAGAAGATAGGGGTTATCGGGAGGAACGGAGCGGGAAAATCGACTCTTTTTAAAATGATAACCCAGGAAGAGGCTCTTGATTCCGGGGCTGTTACCCTCGGTAAGCAAACCAGACTGGGATATTTGGAGCAGCATGATCCCTTTGACCCGACCGAAAAGGTTCTTGAGTTCTTAGTAAGGTATACCGGAAAACAAGAGTGGGAATGCGGTAAAGTAGCCGCGCAATTTCAATTAGGCAGCGATATTCTTCATTCGGTAATAGGCGGTTTGCCCGGAGGGTATCAGATGCGGGTCAAGCTTACCGCCATGCTGCTGGGAGAGCCGAACCTCCTGTTACTGGATGAGCCTACCAATTATCTTGATTTAAGCACTCAATTCCTGCTGGAGCGATTTCTGCTCTCTTTTCGGGGGTCGTATCTGGTTATTTCGCATGACCGGGAATTTCTAAAAAATGTCTCTGAGCATACCCTGGACATAGAAAACCAGAGTCTCTTTCTTTTTCCCAGGCCTTTAGAGGATTATCTGGCCTATAAAAGGGAACAGCTTGAGTTAAAGGAAAAGACCAACAAGAATATTGCCCGGCAGAAAAAGCATTTACAGACATTTGTGGATCGTTTTTCCGCCAAAGCCTCAAAAGCCAGTCAAGCAAAATCAAAACAAAAGCAGATCCAGCGCCTTAAAACGATTGAAATCTTAAATCCGCTTAGTAATGTTCGTATCAGTATCCCCAAGGTTGAACAGAGAAAGGGGATCGCTCTGAAAACAAAGCAGTTGTATATCGGTTATGGCGAATCCAAGGTTGTAGCGGGAGAGATAAATCAGGAAATCGAGCGGGGAAAACATATTGCAGTCGTGGGGGATAACGGCCAGGGAAAGACGACCTTTATGAAAACACTGGCCGGGGAGATCGAACCGCTTCATGGGGAGTTCAGCTGGTCAAAGGATAGCGATATCGCCTATTATGCTCAGCATGTTCCCGGCTCACTTGACCCCAAGAAACAGGTCTTTGACTATTTATGTGAATGCGCCGCCCCTGAGGTGACCACTGAAGAGATCTATGAAATGGCGGGAAATTTCCTGTTTCGAGACACCCAAAAGAAGATCGGGATGTTAAGCGGCGGAGAGAAAGCCCGGCTGTATCTGGCCGGCCTGCTCTTGAAAAAGACCAAGGTACTGCTTTTGGACGAGCCTTCAAACCATTTGGATTTTGAGACAGTGGAAGCCTTGGCAGCCGCTTTATCAAAGTGCAACAACACCATCTCGTTTATCAGCCATAACCGGACCTTTGTCAATATGCTGGCTACCGGCATCATGGAGGTAAGAGATGGAGAAATAAGGTATTATCACAGTGATTATCAGGATTATGTGAATGACTTAAAGAAAAGGAGCGCTGATGTCGAGGCAGGCGGCGCGCAACATCGGCTTAAGCTTCCCGGAAAGCCGGCCCCAAAACCGAAGAAACAGGCGAACCGGAAGAAGACCCAGGAGGAGATAAGGTTGCAGCGGAAGCTTATCAGGGATTTTGAAAAATCGATTGAGCAACAGGAGCATGAGCGGCAGGAGATCTTCTTATATTTTAGAGACAACCCTTCGGTCTATTCTCAGGAAAAGAGCAAACGGCTGGCGCAATTAAAAAAATCATTGGAGAAGCAGGAGAATCTGTGGCTGGAGGCTCAGGGAAAATTAGAGGACCTTCAGAAAAGGCTTCAAGAAAAATAAAATCTGGTCAGAGAGAGTTCAGCGACCAATCGTAGGAGGAGAATTTTACCTGGTAGGATTGGTCGCGGATAAAAGCGGCTTCCCGGGGCGAAACATATTGAGAGCAGAAACTCAAAATGGCCCCCAGCTTTTTACCATGAGGCCCGCTTGCTTTTCCGCCGTACTTTTCCACGAAATCATTCCCATACCAGTCAAAGAGAGGGGAGAGAAAGATAATCTTCCGGGAAAAATCGATGTAATTTTTCTTTTTGTCAGCCAGAAACAGCTTGGCCGCCCTGGTCAGTTGGGTTTCCAGCCGATCTCCGTAGTAGCGTTCGGGAATCAGAACCGGGCAGCCCCGGGCCGCGCAGACCAGGGCGAAATGGATCCTGGGCTCCTTGAATCTCTTCCTGATAATGTTATGCTCCAGATCGTTCAAGGTAACCGATTCTCCGGCCACGTTGTTTTTGATTTTGTCCCAGACCCCCTCGATATTCCGAATGGAGATTTCAGGAGTTCCCTGGTGGCTTACCGGAGGATAGTGATCGATGATTCTTTGCAGGGTGATGGCATTATAGGCGTTCAGGTAAAAAGCCAGCTGACCGGACCGGGGCCAGCCTTGCAACTCTTTTTTGCTGAGCCTGGCTGCGCTTTCTATGAAACTGTCCAGGCCCGACCGGTTTTGTTTCAATCTTTTGTAATCGACCAGACCGTTATGAACATACTTCCTCAGGACACCGGCGTAGCCGGTATAATCGAAAGCCCGGGCCGGAGAAGTGATACCCGAGAGGCAGACCGTCAGTAAAACGGGAAGGATAAACCGCCTGTTTACGGGAGGAGACATCATACTTATGAAAGGGAACCGGTACAGCTGCTGCCGGAACCGGCCATGCAGCCGAAGCAGTGTTCCTTTACCATGATATAATCAGGTTCCCACCGGCTGATTTGAGAGACTGACAGGGGACGGCCCTCCTTTACCAGCCGCAGCCCCAGCATCTGGTTGAAATCGCAGTCGTAAACCGCGCCGTCATACCCCACGCTGATTTGATCGAGACACATCAGGTTTTCTTCGGTGGCAGGGTTGTAATTTTCTTTAAGCAGAGCCATATAGCTGTCATAAGCCCCGGTCCTTACCAACTCCCGCTTGAACCTGCTGATCGGCATGTTGGTAAGGCAGTACAGGCGGTTGAACTCTATACCGAACCGGTTTTTCAATTCCCTTTTATAGGCTTTTTCCAGTTCCCCCTGATTTCCCGGAAGGTATGGGCCTCCGGGATTGTAGAGCAGGTTGAGGATCAGCCCGCTCTTTTCCCGGCCGTAACCGATCCCATTAAGGAGTTTGAGGGCTTTGACGCTTTTCTGATAGACCCCCCGGCCCCGCTGCCTGTCCACGTTCTCTTCCAGGTAACAGGGAAGGGAGCAGGTAAGCTCCACCCGGTTTTCCTTATAGAAATCCGGCAGATAATCTTTACCCGGCTCAAAGAGCACCGTCAGATTGCAGCGGACAATGATTTTCTCCACCAGCGGCCGGCAGGAGTTGACCAGATAATCGAAATCAGGATTGAGTTCCGGGGCCCCGCCGGTGATGTCCAGGGTTTTCCGGGGGCGGCTTTTCAAAACCTCGATGATCTCATCCATCACCCCCCTGCCCATTATTTTCCGGTTGTCGGGGCCGGCGTCAATGTGGCAGTGAAGGCAGGCCTGATTGCACAGCCCTCCAAGGTTTACCTGGATGCTTTCGGTCGATCTTCGCACGAGAGCCGGCAGATCGGATATATCTTGAGCTTTAGACATTGAACTTGAAATGGGCGATATCGCCGTCGCACATCAGGTAATCCTTGCCTTCCTGTTTAAGCAGCCCCTTTTCCTTTACCGCCGCTTCCGATCCCAGCTCAAGAAGATCACGGGATTTGCTGATTTCCGCCCGGATGAACCCCCGCTCGAAATCGGTATGGATAACCCCGGCCGCCTGGGGCGCCCGGGTGTTCCGGGTAATGGTCCAGGCATGCGCTTCCTTTGGCCCGCAGGTATAAAAGGTGATCAGATCCAGCAGCCGGTAACCGGCGGTAATCATCCGCTCCAGCCCGCTTTCGCTGATCCCCAGGTCCTCTTTGAAAGCGGCCCGGTCTGCCGGATCCAGCTCCGTCAGCTCCGCTTCTATCTTGCCCGCGATCTCAATCACCGGCGAACCGTCGGGTTCGGTGTATGCTTTCAAAGCCTTCAGGTATTCCCGCTCTACGGGAGAGTCTTTATCGGACAGGTTTCCCACATAAAGAACCGGCTTGTCGGTGAGCAGGTGCAGGTCGGATATCCGTTCCCGGTTCAGATCCTGGTAAACCGCCATTTTACCGTCCGAAAGACCGGCCTGCAATTGCAGCAGGGTTTCCATCAGAGCGGCCGCTTCCCTGTTTCCGCTTTTGGCGGTTTTCCTGGTTTTTTCCATCCGCCGCTCCACTGTTTCCAGGTCGGCCAGCAGCAGTTCGGTTCTGATAATATCCACGTCTCCGGCCGGGTCGGTTTTACCTTCCACATGGGCAACATCGCCGTCCTGAAAACAGCGCACCACCTGAACCACGGCATCCACTTCCCGGATATTGCCTAAAAACTTGTTGCCCAGCCCCTCTCCCCTGCTGGCGCCCCTCACCAGGCCGGCGATATCGACAAACTCAATGGTAGTGGGGATAATCCTGGCTGATTTATATAACTCAGCCAGCTTTTCCAGGCGGCGGTCAGGAACCTTCACCACCCCGACATTCGGATCGATCGTGCAGAAGGGATAATTGGCCGCCTCCGCTTCGGCGCTGGAGAGGGCGCTGAAAATCGTCGATTTCCCCACATTGGGCAGCCCCACAATACCGCAACTGAAACTCACGTCTACCTTAAAACCTGCTGCTGGATTTCGATCTCCGATGACTGCAACTCCTTCTGCAGCCAGGCGAGCACCTGTTTGCTCCCTTTTTCCCTTTGTAATCGCTCTTCAATGATTTCTTTCTGGGCCAGAAACTCTTTTTCATCGAATCTTTTATGCTTTTTTATCTTAAACAGATAATAGTTGTTTCCCTTTTTCAGGGGCAGAGAAAGATCCCCCTCTTTCAAGTCAAATAAGGAGTCAGTTCCGGCCAGCCTTCCCACAGGGGTGATAAAACCGGTGGAGGTGAAAGCATTGGTTTCTTCGATCTTTTTGTTAAGTTTCCGGGCCAGTTCGGTGAATTTCTTTCCCCCTTTGACCTTATCAAAAAAATCCTGAGCGGATTTCCCGGCCAGGGAAAGAGCCTTTTCCCGCTTGAGGGCCAATTCGACCTTAGCCGCAACCTCCTTCAATTCCGGGATATAGCTTTCTTTTATCTCCACCAGTTTAACTATTTTATAGATATTCGTTTTGGGATTTCGGATTATCTGGCTGATCTCGTTCAGCTTTAAAGAGGCCAGCACCCGGTTGGGCGATTTATTATTGAGCGGCTTCAATATTCCCTCCTTCAATTTGACGGAGTTCCGGTCAGCCACCTGTTTGATATCAGCTCCGCTCAAAAGCTGGTCGTAACAGGTTTCCACCAGCTTTTCGGCTTTATTCAGCCGCCGCTCCTCCCTCAACCGGGAAACAATATCTTTCCTGGATTTCTCCAGGCTTTTTATATGAGCCTCTACCAGATCGGTAACCTTGATAATATGGTAACCGAAGGAGGTTTTTATCAGGTCGCTCACCTCCCCTTTCTTCATGGCAAACGCGGCCCGGTCGAATTCCGACACCATCACCCCCCGCTGAAAATAACCGAGGTCTCCGCCATCTTTGGCAGTTGTATCTTCCGAATATTTCTTAGCCATTTCGGCAAAATCTTTTCCCTGGCGGATTTTCTTTAGAACCTCTTCCGCCTTTGCTTTGACCTTTTCCTTGTCAGCGGTTTTGAAAAGAATATGGCTGGCTTTCACCTGCTCAGCCACCTGGAAATCCGATTTGTTCAATAAATAGTATTCTTCTATATCCCGCTCGGTAGCCGGTGAGACCTTCAGGCCGGCGGGATCGACCAGAAGGGTTACCCCCCTTCTCTGTTCGGGAATCCTGAATTCGGTTTTATGGTTGGAAAAATAATCGCCGGTCTCCCGGTCAGTCACCTTTACCCGGTCCAGGAAGTCCTTGCCTTCAAACTTGATCAGCTCCGCTTTTACGGTTTCATTCTGCTGGATATACGCCTCCCTCGTCTCTTGTGAGGAGACCTTGGCCTGAGCGGAGATTATCTCCTCCAGGTATCGGGACAAGAGATCCTCTTTAATCTTGGCCTCATACATTTCCGGGCTTAACCGGTTATATTTTAATACCATCTTGTATTTGCGCATATCAAAGCGGCCGTTTGTCTGAAAATTGCGGTCAGTTTTGATGTTGTTGGTTACGGCCCGGTCTGATACCATGATTCCCATCTCACCGGCCCGGATGATCAACAGCTCGCGTTTGATCAACCCTCTTAAAGCGTTCTCTCTGAGTTTTAATGCTTTAGCCAGTTTACTGTTAAACCGCTCCCCGTAAATCCGGCGGTAAAGCGCCCGGTTGTTTTCTTCGGCCCGGTTCAAGGCCTCAACACTGATAATCCGGCCGTAAACCCTGGCCGCGTAATTTTTATTCCGCCGGTCAGCCGCCCCGCCGCCCACTCCCCAGGCGACAAAGATAGTGCCGATAAAGAAAAAGATTATCAGCCCGATCAGCCACTTTACATTTGTTCTCATTACATTAAGCATGGTTCTCTCTATACCTCCTATAAATTATCCGACATTATGCCACAAGGAGCTTTTCCTTTCCAGCGGGAAAAAAGATTAACTGCTGCACAAATAACTAAGACTTGACATATTAACGGTAATACTATAGATTTATTTATTCTAAGGATTGAATGGGAGAGGTGGCTGAGTGGCCGAAGGCGCTCGCCTGCTAAGCGAGTGAGGGGGAAACTCCTCCGAGGGTTCGAATCCCTCCCTCTCCGCCACGGCAATATTTCTTAAATAGGGGGAAATTTTATGCATAAAAAAGGGGTTACCGTGTTTATCGCTTGTCTGGCCGTCGCTTCCCTTTCTCTGGGAGGTACGGGCTGTTCCAAAAGTCCTGAGGAAGAAAGAGCGGAGATTGCCGGTTCATTAGGTAAATATGCCAAAACCGCCTTCCTGCCCAACGCCCACGATCACAGCGGAATCGGAGAAGTTTCCGCGACCAAGGAGGATGAAGTGCATGAAGGAACGACCTTGTCTCAATCCGGCCCGGAAGTTGAGGAAAAAATTCCGGGAGCCGAAGGAGAGGAATAAGCCTCCCCGGCGTTATCAATAGAAATAATCCCCCTTAACAGACAGATCTCTTGTATCTGTAGAATTTTCATATAGAAAGAACTATTCCATTAACATGTTTTTCCCAAAAGGAGATCTCTTTTAAAAGATGAAAAATAAAAGTATCGTTGTGCTGGCTGTACTGGCAGTGAGTCTTTTGTTGCTTAGCGCCGCTTGCAGTAAAAAAGAAGAAAGCGCCCAGAGGAAAGACCCTCTTAAGGATGGAACCGTCGCTCCTTCCATAAACACCAGTAAAATGCCGGCCAATCACCAGGCCATGATGCAAACCGGAAAAATGCCGGCCGATCACCAGGCGATAGCCGGGGGGAAAGCAGTGAAAAAAGCCAGGCGGCTGGTAGTGTCTGATGAGGTTAAAGCCACCTGGAAAACCATTAAGCTGCTGGTAAAAAACAAGAAGACCGGTAACTCGAAAACATACGAGGTTCCGGTAAATTCCGAGTTCAAGGTTCCTGACACCAAGCTGGTGGTTAAGATAGGGGCGTTCCTGCCGGATTTCACCATGCCTCCGGGGGTGTTGACTTCCGCCAGCAACCAACCGAACAATCCGGCTTTGTTCGCTAAAATATTGGAAGGAAAAGCCGAGAAATACTCTGGCTGGCTGTTCGCCAAATTTCCCGACATGCACGCGTTTGAGCATGACCTGTACGCTATTACCCTGAAGAACGACTTCGCAGGCAAGACGGCGGCAAAACCCGCAGCCGCTGAAAGTCATGAAAAATCAGAAAAGAAGCACGGGGCTCACGCAAAATAAAAACAACCAGGAACAGCGGAATGTTTCTGAACAACCCCGCCCCCTGTCTACCTAAGACCGTGTCGTTAATTATTCTTGGGGGATCGTCTAATGGCAGGACTCTGGACTCTGAATTCAGCTATAGAGGTTCGAATCCTCTTCCCCCAGCCAATTATTTCTTTCCCTTACCTTTTTAAATTCTTATGGAGCGAGCAAAAGGGATTAAGGTCATAGCGGTCAACCGGAAGGCCGCCCATGATTACCATGTGCTGGATAAATTAGAAGCGGGGATCATGCTGGCCGGGTCAGAGGTGAAATCTTTAAGAGAGGGACGGATCAATCTGAAAGGAAGTCATGCCGGTATCAGTCAGGGTGAGGTTTTTTTATATGACTGTCATATCAGCGAATATAAGCAGGCCAACCGGCAGAACCATGACCCGACCCGCACCCGGAAACTGCTCTTGAAAAAAGGGGAAATCAAGCGGCTTTTGGGAAAAACCAAGGAACAGGGTCTTACTCTGGTACCGCTCCGGGTGTATTTTACAAGGAATTACGCCAAGGTGGAATTAGGGCTCTGCCGGGGCAAGAAGCTTTACGACAAGCGGCACGATCTTCAGGAACGCCAGCATAAGCGGGATATGGAGCGGGCTTACAAAAACAGAACTTAAGGACAAAAAAAGAGTATGATTATAATCGCAACCCAGATCCGAGCGGGGATGATCGTGGTTTTCAACAAGAGTCTCTGCCGGGTGACCGAGGTAAAGCACGTCACTCCCGGCAAGGGATGCGGCATGGTTCAGGTGAAGATGAGAAACCTTGCTACCGGTTCCAAGGCGGAAAACCGCTTCCGTTCTGATGAAAAGCTGGAAAAAGCGGAATTGGACGCCCGGCCGATGGAGTTTCTGTATGAAACGGACGGCCAGTACCATTTTATGGACATGGAAAACTATGAGCAGACTCAGTTGAGCGATGAGCTTTTAGGAGACTATAAACTTTATCTGATTTCCAATCTTCAGGTGAAGGTTGAGTTCTATGCCGGGTCGCCGGTGGGGATAGAACTGCCTAAAACCGTGGATCTGGAGGTGACCGAGACCGGCCCGGCCCTGAAGAACGCCACGGTTACCACCAGCTACAAGCCGGCTACGCTGGAAACCGGGCTTTCCCTGGGCGTGCCCCCCTTTATCAGCCAGGGGGAGAAAGTGAGGGTGGACACGGCTGAAGGGAAATATCTGGAACGGGCCAAATAATCATAGGGAGCGACCGATTAAAAAGAATATGAGAAAAAAGCTGGTTATCGGATTGATATCCGGCACCTCGGCCGATGGAATCGACGCTGCTTTGACCGCCTTTGACAGCATTGAGGAAAAACCGCAGCCGGAATTGATCGATTTTGAGACAACCCCTTATCCGGTAACTCTCCGCCGGCGAATCAACGAGGTTTCCCAGCCGGGGCTGGGCGGCGCCCGGGAGGTTTGTTCTCTCGGGTTTGAGATCGGCCGGATGTTTGCCACCGCCGCTTTTAATGTCTGCCGAAAAGCGAGGGTGGAGCCGGAAGCGGTTTCCCTGATCGGCTCTCACGGCCAGACCATCAAACACCTTCCCCCGGAGTATGTCCCCCTTCCCAAGGACAAGCGGAGGATAAGGGTCAAAGGCTCGTCCCTGCAGATCGGAAACCCATCGGTAATCGCTTACGATACCGGCATTACCACGATCGCCGATTTCCGGGCGGCTGATCTGGCGGCCGGAGGGGAAGGGGCTCCCCTGCTTCCCTATCTTCATTACCGGCTGTACGGAGACCCGGAAAGCGCGGTGGTGGTTCAGAATATCGGGGGAATCGGCAATCTGACTATCATCCCTCCGGGTGCTTCGGTAGATGAGGTTATGGCTTTCGATACCGGACCGGGAAACGTGATGATGGACCTGGTGAGCAAACGTTACTGGGGAAAGGATTATGATAACGGTGGAAAACTGGGAGCCCAGGGAAAGCTGTTGGAAAAGGTTTTAAAAAGGTTGCTGGCCCATCCCTTTTTAGATAGAAGACCGCCCAAGAGCGTCGATAAAGAGGCTTTCGCCGAAAGCTGCCTGGATAAGGCCATCAAGGGAATGGAAGGGTTGGACCCGGCTGATATTTTATACACGGTAACCAGGTTCACCGCGGAAACGGTTCTGCTGGCCTTGTCCAAACATGTTTTTCCTTATTATGACAGTACCAGGATATATATCTGCGGGGGCGGCAGTTTTAATGACCTGCTCATGGATATGCTGAATAAAGAGATAAAGGAGCAGACGGGGCTGGAGATAACCAGGGGCGGGCCTCTGCCGCCCGGAACGGTGGAAGCGGTGGGATTCGCTCTGCTGGCCTACGAGACCTGGGCCGGCCGGCCGGGAAATCTGCCGAGGGTTACCGGAGCGGAAAAAAGCACTATCCTGGGGGTCGTCGCTCCGGGACGGAATTACCGCAACCTGGTGTTGGACAGGCAGTAGGGTGTCTTGAAAATCAGAGTATTAGGGTCCGGCACCTCTGACGGGGTTCCTTCCATCGGCTGTCATTGTCCGGTGTGTCGCTCCGACGATGCCAAAGACCGCCGCAGCCGCTCCTCGGTACTGGTGAGCCATGGCGGCGGCAACCTGTTGATCGACGCGACCACCGATCTGCGCTGGCAGTCCCTGGCCTGGGGGATAGAGCGCCTGGACGCGGTGTTGTTCACCCATGCTCACGCTGATCACGTGAGCGGTATCGATGAGATCCGTTCTTTCAACAAACTGCAAAGGAAACAGATACCGGCCTTTGGCGACTCCCGGACAGTGCAGGATATCAAACGTAAGTTTTATTACCTGTTTGAACAGGGAAAGACGGGCGGAGGGAAGGCGGATATCCGGCTGGAGCCGGTTACCGGTCCTTTCGAGGTTTGCGGTATACCGGTGAGACCTCTGGAAATAATGCACGGCCAAACCCCTATTTACGGTTATCGAATCTTTGATTTCGCTTATTTAAGCGATTGCAGCGCCATTCCGGAAGCGACTTACGCTCAGTTGCATAATCTGGATGTCTTGATTCTCGATGCCCTTAAAAAGAGACCCCATTCCACCCATTTTTCTCTGGATGAGGCGATCGAGGCGGCTGAGAGAATCAAGGCGAAACGCACTTTTTTTACCCATATCTGCCATGAGATCAGTCATCGGGAGGACGGCAAACTGCTCCCGGAGGGGATGGCCTTCGCCTATGACGGTCTCTTGATTTCAACCGGTTTTTCAGGAGAAGCCCTATGATTGAAGGAGTGGAGACCAAAAAATTAAAAGTGATACCGGACGAGCGCGGCCGGCTGATGGAGATCCTGCGCTGCGATGAAGATTTTTTTAAAGAATTCGGTCAGGTTTACATGACTTCCACCATGCCGGGAGTGGTAAAGGGCTGGCATTATCACCGGCTTCAATGGGACCACGTGGCAGTAGTCAAGGGAATGGCGAAAGTGGTGTTGTATGATTCCCGTGACGACTCCCCGACCAAGGGAGAGATCACCGAATTCTTCATGGGAGAGCATAACCCGATTATGTTAAAGATTCCTCCCCTGGTATTCCATGGGTTTAAAGGAATCAGTCTTTGCGAAACGGTTATCGTCAACATTCCCACCGAACCCTATAATTACGAAAACCCCGATGAATTCAGGGCGCACCCGCACCATAACAACATTCCCTATGACTGGGAACGGAAAGACGGATGAGGATTACAACATGAAGATATTTCTTGATACCGCTAATATCGATCAAATCAGAGAGATCAACGACCTGGGGATTCTGGACGGGGTGACCACCAACCCCTCGCTGATTTCCCGGGAGGGCAAAACCTTTGAGGAGCTTTCCCGGGAAATCGTTAAAATAGTGGACGGCCCCATCAGCCTGGAAGCGATCAGCCTGGAAGCCGGGGGGATGATCAGGGAAGGCCGGGAACTGGTGAAAATCAGTAAAAACGTGGTGGTCAAGATACCGATGACCGCCGAGGGGTTGAAAGCGACTAAAGCGCTTACTTCCGAGGGGATAAAGGTCAACGTCACCCTGGTCTTTTCCCCCACTCAGGCGATGCTGGCCGCCAAAGCGGGCGCCACCTATGTTTCCCCGTTTCTGGGGCGGCTGGATGATATCAGCCACGAAGGGATGGCCCTGGTCGAGCGGATCTTGACGATCTTCCGGAATTATGGCCTGCATACCGAAATCATCGCCGCCAGTATGCGTCATCCCCTGCATGTGCTGGAAGCGGCCCTGATCGGAGCGGACATCGCCACGGTTCCTTACAAGGTGGTGATGCAACTGCTCAAACACCCCCTCACCGATATCGGCATAGATAAATTCCTGGCTGACTGGGAAAAAAGAAAAGTCTAACTCGTGAGCTGGTTTAAAAAAGAGCGGTTTCCCAAAGTACTGATCAGCGACAAGCGCCTGACCATTCCGGAAGGGTTATGGGAGAAATGTAACAACTGTAAAGCGATTATCTACAAAAAAGAGATCGAGCGGAATCTCAATATCTGCCCCAAGTGTGATTACCATTTCCGGATCAGCGCCCGGCAGCGCCTGGAACTGCTGTTCGACGAGGGCGGATATGAGGAGTTCGACGCCAACCTGGTCAGCGAAAACCCCCTGAACTTCAAAGACACGGTCAAATACAAAGACCGCCTCCAGAACTACCGGGAAAAGACCGGTCTAAACGACGCCCTGATCAACGGCCTGGGAAAGGTGAAGGGCCGTCCCCTGATCGCCTGCGTGTTCGAGTTCAAGTTCATGGGGGGAAGCATGGCTTCGGTGGTGGGGGAAAAGATCGTCCGGGGGATTGAAAAAGCGATTGAAACGAAGACCCCCTTTATGACGATCGCCTCTTCCGGCGGAGCCCGGATGCAGGAGGGGATCTTTTCCCTGATGCAGATGGCCAAGACCTCGGCGGCCGTGAAGAAGATCGGGGAAGCCGGCCTCCCTTTCATCTCCCTGCTTACTGACCCTACCATGGGAGGTGTTTCCGCCAGTTTCGCCATGCTGGGGGACGTGATCATGGCCGAGCCGAAGGCCTTGATCGGTTTCGCCGGCCCCCGGGTGATCGAGCAAACCATCCGTAAAACCCTTCCCGACGGATTTCAGCGCTCCGAATTCCTGGTCGAGCACGGCATGATCGATATGATCGTGGACCGGAAGCATCTGCGGGATACCGTGGAAAGGGTTCTCCGCTTCCTGCTTCCCCGATGACTGAAGATAAAACCACCCCTCTGATGCGTCAATATCTGGCTGTCAAGAAAGAGGCCGGAGACGCCATCCTTTTTTTCCGGATGGGTGATTTTTATGAAATGTTCCATGAAGACGCGGTAATAGCCTCGAAAATACTGGGGATCGCCCTCACCGCCCGCGACAAGAAAAACGATAACTCCGTTCCCCTGTGCGGGTTTCCCCATTTCGCCCTGGAAAATTATATCTCCAAGCTGCTCAAGGAAGGATACAAGGTGGCGGTCTGCGAGCAGGTGGAAGACCCCAGGGACGCCAAGGGGCTGGTGAGGAGGGAAATCGTCCGCACCGTCTCGCCCGGAACGGTGGTAAGCGCCAACCTGCTGGAAGAAGGAAGCAATCACTACCTGGTTTCCCTGACCGCCGATCCCGACTGCCGGGTGGGGCTGGCGGTGGTCGATCTTTCCACCGGTGATTTTCAGATCACCGAGTTTGAGGACTCGCCGGACTGGAAGATCCTGGCCGGCGAGCTGACCAGGCTGGAACCGAAAGAGATTCTTATTCCCGGACAATCCCCGGCCGGCCTGCAAAAACTGGTGAAAAATCTGGGTGTGCCGGTGGAGATTCAGGACAGGAACGAATTTGAGCATAAGACAGCCTATCATCGGCTGACCCAAGGGTTCGGAGTGATCAATCTCAAGGGTTTCGGCTGTCAGGACAAGCCGATGGCCATCTCCGCCGCCGGAGGGGCCTTGAGTTTCATAGAAAAAACCCTCAAAAGCAGCTGCGCCCATATCCACCATCTTTCTTATTATTCCCTGGATGAGCATATCACCATCGATCCGGCCACCAGGAGAAACCTGGAGCTGGTCCGTTCCGGTTATGACGGCTCTTCCCGGGGAACCTTGCTTAAAGTTATCAATTTCTGCCGGACCCCGATGGGCAGCCGGATGTTGAAAAACCGCCTCCTCCATCCCCTGATCGACCCCGGAGCGATAAATGAGCGGCTGGATCTGGTGGAGGCCTTTTTCAGCCGGTTCAGAGAGCGGAACGAACTGAGAAAATTTTTGAAAGAGCTTTCGGATATCGAAAGATTGATCAGCCGGCTCTCCTTATCCGCCACCAGCGCCCGCGACCTGGTCGCTTTAAAAAACTCTCTTGCCCGAATTCCCGGAATTAAATAAATCCTGTCCGGTTTAGATCAACCTGTTCTTGACGGGTTACGGGAAAAGCTGCCCGACCTGCCGGAAATCGTCGCGCTTCTTGAGGAATCTCTTGTAGATGACCCTCCCCAGACCATCAAGGAAGGCGGCCTGCTTAAACCGGGGTTCTCAAAAGAGGTGGACGAACTCCGGGAACTGCGCGGCAGCGGCAAGGCGGCCCTGGCCAGAATGGAACAGGCCGAGCGGGAGCGCACCGGAATCAACTCCTTGAAAATAAAATACAACAAGGTGTTCGGTTATTATATCGAGATCACCAGAAGCAACCTCAACCAGGTGCCTGACGATTATATCCGTAAACAGACCCTGGTTAATGCCGAGCGTTTCATCACCCCTGAACTGAAGAGTTACGAGACCAGGCTGCTCAGCGCCGAAGAAGAGCTGGGCCGTCTGGAATACGAAATCTTCCTGAAAATACGCGGGGAGGTTTTATCCTCCACTCCGAAGATACAGAGTGCTTCGAAACAGCTGGCCGAAATCGACTGCCAGAGCGGTCTGGCGGAGCTGGCCGCCGAGTATAATTACACCCGGCCGGAAATTACCGGCACCAGCCGGATATGTATAAAGGCCGGACGACACCCGGTCGTGGAAAGGCTTACTGAGCGCTTTATTCCCAATGACTGCCTGCTGGACGGGGAAGAGAATCGTCTGTTGATGATTACCGGCCCGAATATGGCGGGAAAATCGACTTACATGCGCCAGGTGGCGCTGCTGGTGCTGCTGGCTCAGGCGGGCAGTTTTATTCCGGCAAAGCGGGCGGAGATCGGGGCGGTCAGGCAGATCTTTACCAGGGTGGGGGCTTCGGACAATCTCAGCCAGGGGATGAGCACCTTTATGGTGGAGATGAGCGAAACCGCCAATATCATAAATAACGCCGCTCCCGGAAGCCTGATCATTATCGACGAGATCGGCCGGGGAACCAGCACCTATGACGGGGTGAGCATTGCCGAGGCGGTGGCCGAGCACCTGGTGGAAAGACCGGGTTTAAAGACCCTGTTCGCCACCCACTATCACGAGCTGACCGATCTGGCCGACCGCCTGCCGGGAATCATCAACTATAACGTGGCGGTCAAGGAAAGCGAACAGGAGATAGTGTTCCTGTACAAGATCGTTCCCGGACACGCCACCAGCAGCTACGGGATTCAGGTGGCCCGGCTGGCCGGGCTGCCCGGGGAATTGATCGCCCGGGCGTTGGAGGTGCTGGACGGCCTGGAAGACCGGCAGCGGAAAATGCACCTGATCCGTAAATCGGACCGGCACAGACAAGGTAGAAAATCTAAGATCAGTACCAGACAGCTGAACCTTTTTTCAGGGATAAAAAGGTAAGTCACTCCTTTTTCATAGGCGGTTGAGAGGTTTCGGTGTTTCGGCTTGTCTCAAGCCGAAACCAGGAAAGGATATCGAAGCCCTTAAAATTTCGGCCTGGGGACAAGCCGAAATACCGAGAAAAACCTTGACATGCGGGGTGGGGGTGGTAAAATAATAGATTGCTTAAATGTTACGCGAAAGTGGTTTTCCCTGTTTCAGACTGGGGACTCACCCGAAACATCGTAAATCAACCCTCAAGCAAAAAGGAGAAAGAGGTGAGGAAAAGGGTTTTATCTATTCTTTTTACCGGAGTCATGATCCTGGGCGCGGGGAGAATATCCCAGGCCGCCCCCACCTATTCCCTGACCGGCCTGGGCGACCTCCCCGGGGGATCGTTTTTCAGCTGGGCAGAGGGGATCAACAACAGCGGGCAGGTCGTGGGAAGAAGCTACAGCGCCTCGGGCCAGGAAGCCTTTCTCTGGGATTCCGGGAGCGGCATGACCGGCCTGGGCGACCTTCCCGGGGGATCGTTTAGGAGCTCTGCATACGGTATCAACGACAGCGGGCAGGTCGTGGGATATGGCAAAAGCGCCTCGGGTTACGAGGCCTTTCTCTGGGATTCCGGGAGCGGCATGACCGGCCTGGGTGACCTCCCCGGGGGGTCGTTTTACAGCCGGGCATACGGGATCAACAACAGCGGGCAGGTCGTGGGATGGGGCATCGGCGCCTCGGGTCAGGAGGCCTTTCTCTGGGATCCGGTCAGCGGCATGACCGGCCTGGGCAGCCTCCCCGGGGGGGGGGCGCTTGACAGCAATGCATACGGAATCAACGACAGCGGACAGGTCGTGGGATGGGTCTGGAGCGACGCCGGTCAGGAGGCCTTTCTCTGGAGCGCCGGGGACGGGATGTTGAGCCTGAACTCCCTGCTGGACGACTCCGGGGTCGGCTGGCATCTTTGGAATGCGGAAGCTATCAATTCCTCGGGCCAGATTGTCGGTAGCGGAACTTATAACGGCCAG